>CAJLTZ010000066.1 GCA_905209725.1 uncultured Muribaculaceae bacterium | reverse complement strand
TATGCCCGTATGTCAGAAAATGTGGCAGACTTTGCCTTTTTTGATGCTATTCCTGAATGATGTTGACAAATACGTTTTAGAGGAAAGTTAAATATATTATACGGAAATGTCTGAGTTCATTTTGTTCAGTTTGGTTCGTTTGCCTCACTCCGATTAATAATAAGGCATTTTCAGTTTTTATATGGGAGACGAGGACGTCTCCCCTCCAGAGCACGCCCCAGAGCACCCCCAGAGCACGCCCAGCGCCGTTGCTGTCGCCGACGGCTACGTCGGCGCTCCCGGACTTATGCTACGGCGCTGGACGCTCTTGTTCTCCTGTTCTCCTGTCCCCAATAAATGTTCTCCTGTTCTCCTGTCCAAAAAAAGGAATCAGAAGCCAATGCGTGAGGAGGTGCGCTGGGAGATGCGCTCGTGCTGACAGGTTGATACCAGTTCATCGAGGTCGATTCCCTCACGGCCGGAGAGGATGACGTTTACTGAATGCTTGCGTGCGATGTTCTCAATCTCGCCGCCGGAGAGGTCGAACTTCGCAGCAAGGGTCAGGGCGTCTCTGTCGCCAAGGTCGGGGAGCATCGTCTGCCAGATTTTCGCGCGGGCCTCCACTGTGGGGCGGTCGAAGCGAATCTTATACAGGAAGCGACGCTCAAACGCCTTGTCAAGGTTGGTGGTGAGGTTGGTGGTGGCTATCATTATCCCTTCGAGCGTCTCCATCTCCTGGAGGATGATGTTCTGGATGGAGTTTTCCATCTTGTCCACGGCGCGGGAAGCCCCCTCCATTCTAACGCCCAACACGGCATCGGCCTCGTTAAAGAGAAGGATGGGCGCAAGCTTCGACTCCTTGCAGATATTGCGGTAGCGGTCGAAGAGCGACTTGATATTTTTTTCGCTCTCCCCTACCCAACAACTCTTGATCTTGTCCACGTCGACGCGCATGATGTCGCGGCCGGTATGACGTGCAATCTGATAAACAGTCTCTGTCTTGCCAGTGCCGGGAGCGCCATAGAATATGCAGCAGAATCCGGGACGCATACCAGCCAAACGCAGGCGCGACTGAACTTCTGTGAAACGCTCCTGAGAGAGGATTGACTGCAGTTCCGAGATCTGTCCCTCTTCCGACTCATTATATATAAGCGTTTTTGCAGCAAGAGAGTCGGCCTTGATAAGACCCTTGTTCGACGAACCGATCTTATTGATGCTCAATTCGGAGAGCATTTCCTCCTTGGCCTTGTCGGTGAGTTTGAATGCATCGCTTCGGGCCATTCCGTCTTCGTTGACGTTTTCAATAAGTTTGGTTTCGAAAAGCACCGAGGTGCGTGAGCGGAACTCACACTTCACCCAACTTGGAATGTCGTTGTTGTCGAAGAGGTCGTCGATGTCGTGGAAGTTGATGTTGTCATCGCTGTTCTCCACGAAGAGGTGGGCCATGAACACGAAGAGCAGCATGTCCTCATCGCAGAAACAGTAACTGCGCAGTTTTGTGGCGAAAGTGGTTTCCTTAATCTCCTCGAGCATCTCCTTGGTGCGCTCTAACACTGACTCATGGGTCTCTTCGCCATCGTCCATCTCATCCATCAGGCGGTTGAAGCGGTCGAAGAATGTCTGTGTGTCGGGCACCGGGTCGGGCTCGTATACATAGGGCTGGTTCTTGCGGAGAGCTTCGAGCACAGGGCCTGGCACGCGGTAGGTCAACGATTTGCGGCTGTGCGCGGCACGAATATAGTGCTTCTGTACAAGCACATCGATATCTGCGGAGAGGCGCAGGATCTTGGTAGTGCGGCAACCAGTGTAGTTGGCAATCTCCGACAATTGGATGCGCTGGTCCTCGCTGCGGTCGACAAATATCGACAGAAGCGCCACTTGCATTGATGTGAGCTTGAGTTTCCGTGCGGAATATTTGATATGCACGGAGGCTTTCTCGAAGAAGTCGGCGTCAAGGTTGGAGTCTTCCGCGAGCTCAACGATGTATTCGAAGGCTTCGAGGATGCTCTTGGGGCGTGCATTCTGCGCGAATTCTTTCTGTTTCGTCTTGTCGACGCTTTCTCTGTGGTTCAAGCTAAGTTTTCTCATCGTCGCCTAAATTTAAATGTTACGCTGCAAAATTAATGTGATAGTGTACCATTTGACGGTACAGGTCTATATTTATTTATTTTTTTGGGGGAAAGTCGGTAAATCATCCTTTCATGGCGCAAAGTAAATGGGCAGGTGCGCAGCAGATTTGCGCACCTTGATTTTTTGATTATTTTTGTGAAAGATTTTCCATATCCACTAATTTCCCACTAAATTTTCCTGCTTATGCCACTGAATCGAGCCACCCTTATTCGAATCTCCACAATCGACAAGTGCCTCCAAAACCATTACCGCCGCTGGACTCTCAACGACCTGATTGATGCCTGCACCGACGCATTGGCCGAATTTGAGGGCCGCAAGTATCCTGTGAGCCGACGCACGATTCAGAACGACCTTTCACTGATGCGCAGCGACCGGTTGGGCTACAATGCCCCGATTGTGGTGCGCGACAATAAATATTATGTATATGAGGACCCAGATTACAGCATCACACATCTGCCTCTGAACGATGAGGGTCTCTACGCATTGAATTCGGCACTCGACATCCTGCGCCAGTTGCAGGGTTTTCCACAGTTGGCTTCCTCCATCGACACAATCAGCAAACTTAATGAACAGATCTCGCGGCAGACAGGAACATCCGCTCCTGCAATGGATATGGAGCATGTGGAGGGGTATTCGGGGGCGCAGTTTATCGGCGTAATCTACGATGCGGTGCGCAAGCATCAGACCATCGTGATTGAATATCAGTCGTTCAAGGCTCGTCTGCCGCAGGCTTTGGCTGTGTACCCATATTTATTGAAGGAGTATCGCAACCGGTGGTTTCTGATTGGGGAAAAGACCGATAACCAGGTGCCGCAGGTGAATATCTTCGCGCTCGACCGCATCCACTCGGTTACTCTCGATAAGGAACACCCTTTCCGAAACTGTGTGGATTTCGACCCTGCCACATTCTTTGATGACACGGTAGGAGTGACGAAAACAATTCACGACAAGGCGCGACGTGTTGTGATCCGCATTGACCGGGACCAGACGCCGTATGTCGAAACGAAGCCTTTTCACAGGTCGCAGAAAGTGGTGAACCGTTTTCGCGACGGCAGTATCCAGATTTCGCTGCAAGTTGTGTTGAATAATGAGTTGGAGCGTCTTATCCTCGGTTTCGGGGGACACGTGGAAGTGATTGCACCGCCTGAACTACGTGCCAGAATTGCGGCTCACGTTGCCAAAGCCGCCCGCCACTACAAAGATTAACGGGCACTACTGTGGTGACTTTCAACAGTCAAAGTGCTTGAATTTCCTCGGGTGTAAGGGACGTGGATTACGCGATTAATTCTATGGAGGCGTCAAGCCACAACATCGATAGAGCCGATGTCTTCGTCGGCTACAGCGACATCTCCGGGCACACTCTGGCGACGTCATCATCGGCGGTTAAAACACTGTTCAAAAGCCTATTAACACCTATACTCACCGTATGCTTTAAGCGGCCTTCCCCCGATTATTATGGCGATGAGAGTTCACTAATCTTCGGCACCGCGCAGCTACAGGCACTCGTGGTGTCGATGAAAGAAATCTACGGTTGGCTACTGATTTCCGCGATAATATTCTTGACAATTATCCTTCTCAGTTACAGTTCTTTACACCCTTTCGCCATCTTCCCCAAATGGAGCAGCATCCGCCGGGCAATCAGGCACTTTATGAGAACCTCAACCCTGGAATCGGAAATGATGGAAAAATGTTAAAGTTCGAGTTGCTGGCGCACCGATTCCTCATGGATGGCAGCATGAAGGGTACGCACAAATTCGGGTGCGAGGCCTAGGCACTCTGCCTTAGCCAGTCGGTTTGCCATCATCTCGCCATAGCGCTGCGGCTGCACCACCGGCATCCTCCTCTCCTTCTTGTATTCGCCTATGCGGCGGCTTAGCGCCATTCTCCGGGCGAGAATATCGAGCAGTTCGTCGTCGAGAGCGTCAATCTCCTCACGATATAACGCGAGACCATCCTGCGCCTCAGTCTGCATCCTCACCTCAAGTTTGTCGATGATTTCACCAAGACAACTTGGTGTGATTTGCTGTGCGGCATCACTGAGCGCCTCATCGGGACAACAGTGCGATTCGATAATCAGCCCGTCAAAACCCATGTCGAGCGCCTGCTGCGAGATGGGAAGAATCAGTTCGCGGCTGCCTCCGATATGGCTCGGGTCGCAGATGAGCTGCAGATCGGGCATCCGCCGGCGGAGTTCCATAGGAATCTGCCATTGAGGCATGTTGCGGTAAAGGTGCTTGCCATAAACGGAGAAGCCTCTGTGCACCGCTGCCATCCGTTTCACCCCGGCATTGCTCATGCGCTGCAACGCACCAATCCAGAGTTCGATGTCGGGACTGATCGGATTCTTCACCATCACGGGAATATCCATTCCCTTTTTCTCTTGCATTTCAGCAATGGCATCGGCCACCTCCTGCACAGCGAAAGGATTGGCCGTAGTGCGCGCGCCAATCCAGAGGATATCCACTCCCCCTTCGATGGCCTGTGCCACATGCGAGGCATTGGCAACCTCCGTGGCCACCGGCATTCCCGTCTGCTCCTTCACTTTGCGCAACCAAGGCAGTCCCCTCTCCCCTACCCCTTCGAAGCAACCGGGGCGCGTGCGCGGTTTCCATAGCCCGGCTCGGAAGGCGCCCACGCCACGCGAAACCAGTCCGCGGGCAGTCGCGAGGGTCTGTTCCTCAGTCTCTGCACCACATGGTCCGGCGATAATCAACGGACGCCCTGACTCCGATGGATTGTAATCAAATATGGGAAGAATTCCTTTCATCACTGCAAAATTAGCAAAATTTCAATTATTCCGCGAATTTCCACACGGCGATATTTCGGGCAATGCCCCTTTTTTATTAACTTTGCACATTAATGTGACAGTCCCGAGATTATACCGCGGTTTGTCATTCTAACATATTCTAAAATCAAAATGGTTTTACCTGTATATCTTTATGGCCATCCTGTGCTCCGCAAGGAGGCCGACGACATAGAACAAGATTATCCCGGACTCGACAAACTGATTGCCGACATGTTCGAGACAATGTATTTCGCCGAAGGAATCGGTCTGGCCGCCCCTCAGATCGGCAAGTCTATTGCAGTGATTGTGATCGATGGCTCGGTGCTTGCCGATGAGTTCCCCGAGTGCAAGGATTCGAAAATGGTTCTTATCAATCCCCAGCTCGAGGTGATTGAGGATGCCGACCCTGTTACCCGTTCCGAAGGTTGCCTTTCGGTGCCGGGTCTCTCGGAGAATGTTAAGCGCTACGAGCATATCCGGCTCAACTGGCTCGACGAGAATTTCGTGGAGCATGAGCAGGAGTTCAGCGGTTTCATGGCCCGCATGATCCAGCATGAATACGACCACCTGCTCGGCGTGATCTACACCGACCAAATCGCACCAATCCGCAAGCAGCTCATCCGCAACAAACTTGCCAACATGCAGCGCGGCAAGGTGAAATGCGGCTACCGCACAGTAAGCGCAAAATAAAGCAAATCTATTTTTTTCAGTAAAATATCGCCCATAGGCGAAACAATCACAGACACTTATGGCAGACGATAAGAAAGTGATATTCTCGATGGTGGGAGTGAGCAAGATCATCCCGCCGCAGCGACAGATACTAAAGAATATCTACCTCTCATTCTTCTATGGTGCCAAGATAGGCATCATCGGCCTGAACGGCAGCGGTAAGTCGACCCTTCTCAAAATTATCGCAGGCCTAGACAAGAGCTATCAGGGCAATGTGGTTTTCTCCCCCGGCTATAGCGTAGGCTATCTGGAGCAGGAGCCGAAGCTCGACCCTGAGAAGACAGTGCGCGAGGTTGTGGAGGAGGGTGCGGCCCATGTTCTCGACCTTCTGAAGGAATATGATGAGGTGAACAATGCTTTCACCGACCCCGAGGTTCTCGAGAACCCCGCGAAGATGGACAAGCTCATCGAGCGTCAGGCAGAATTGCAGGACAAACTGGATGCCGCCGACGCCTGGAACATCGACAATAAGCTCGACCGTGCTATGGACGCACTCCGCTGTCCGCCCGACGATAAAAAGATAGCAGTGCTTAGCGGTGGAGAGAAACGCCGTGTGGCTCTTTGCCGACTGCTTCTCCAGCAGCCCGACATCCTCCTTCTCGACGAGCCCACCAACCACCTTGACGCAGAGTCGATCGACTGGCTCGAACAGCATCTGCAGCAATATCCCGGCACGGTGATTGCCGTTACGCACGACCGCTATTTCCTCGACCATGTGGCCGGCTGGATTCTGGAGCTCGACCGCGGCGAGGGTATACCCTGGAAGGGCAACTATTCCTCCTGGCTCGACCAGAAGACGCAGCGTATGGCCCAGGAGGAGAAGCAGGCCAGCAAGCGCCGCAAGACTCTGGAGCGCGAGCTCGAGTGGGTGCGCATGGCTCCGAAGGCACGACAGGCCAAGGGCAAGGCGCGTCTGGCAAGCTACGACCGCCTGCTCAATGAAGACCAGAAACAGCGCGAGGAGAAACTCGAAATCTTCATCCCCAACGGCCCGCGCTTGGGCAACAAGGTGATTGAGGCCAGCCATCTCGCCAAGGCCTACGACGACAAGGCACTTTTCACCGACCTCAATTTCTCGTTGCCGCCGAATGGCATCGTGGGTGTGATAGGCCCCAACGGTGCGGGCAAGACCACCCTATTCCGACTGATAATGGGAATGGAGAAGGCCGACCGCGGCGAATTCGAGGTGGGCGAGACAGTGAAGGTGGCTTATGTGGACCAGAACCATAAGGACCTCGACCCCGAGAAGAGCGTATATGAGGTGATTTCGCAGGGTGTGGAATCCTTCCGCATGGGCGGCCGCGACATGAACGCGCGTGCTTACCTGTCGCGATTCAATTTCACCGGCGCCGACCAGGAGAAGAAGATTGGGGTGCTTTCCGGCGGTGAGCGCAACCGCCTGCATCTGGCCATGGCGCTCAAGGAGGAGGGAAATGTGCTCCTGCTCGACGAGCCCACCAACGACATCGACGTCAACACGCTCCGCGCCCTTGAGGAGGGTCTGGAGAATTTCGCCGGTTGTGCGGTGGTAGTAAGCCACGACCGCTGGTTTCTCGACCGTATCGCCACCCACATCCTCGCTTTCGAGGGTGACAGCCAGGTGACATTCTATGAGGGAAGCTATTCGGAATATGAGGAGTTCAAGAAGAAGCGCGACGGCGGCGTCGACACTCCCCACCGAATCCGTTATCGCAAGCTCGTGTAAGAGCAGACAGTAGAAGCAAAATAAAATCGCCCGCAATCCTGAAGGATGCGGGCGATTTCTTTAAGGGGAGAAAGATTATTACTTCTTTGTGCGGTTGCCGTAACGGCTGCGGAATTTGTCGACGCGGCCTGCCGTGTCCACGAGTTTCTGCTTGCCGGTGAAGAAGGGGTGTGAGGAGGAGGTGATCTCCAGCTTTACAAGGGGATATTCTTTTCCGTCGATAGTGATTGTCTCACGCGAAGCCACGGTGCTGCGTGTGATGAATGTCTCATCATTCGACATGTCCTTGAAGCACACCTCACGGTAATCTTTCGGATGAATGTCTTTTTTCATTGCTCTAAAGCTTTTTTAAACTGCAGTTAATTATTAATTTATAGTTCTCAACAGGTCGCGATCCCGCTGAATTGGCGTGCAAAATTAGCAATTTTTCTCGAATTGCGCAAGCAATCCCTGAAATTCTCCTGCAAATACTGCGCATTTATCCTCCGCCACGCTATATAAAGCAAAGGATTATCAGCTGGGCAGCAATGACTCGCATGAACATCGAGAGCGGGTATACGGTGGAGTATGCCACGGCCGGAGCGTCGTTGTTGGCGAGTTTGTTGCTGTATGCAAGCGCCGGGGGATCGGTGTATCCGCCGCTCATCATGCCGCAGATGGAGTAATAATTCAGGTGATATTTCCAGCGTGCCACGATTCCTACCACAAGCAGGGGCACCACCGTGATAATGAAGCCATAACCCACCCAGAGGGCGCCGCGGGCGTTGAACACAGTTGCCACGAAGTCCTTGCCGGCGGAGATTCCCACCGAGGCGAGGAAGAGGCAGATGCCTATCTCGCGCAGAAGAAGATTGGCCGAAGAGTTGGTGTATGTAACAAGGTGGATCTTTGAACCATAGGCGCTCAGCAGGATGGCCACTACCAGGGGACCACCGGCCAGACCGAGTTTCATGGGCACTGACATGCCGGGAAACTGCAGCGGAATGCTGCCAACGAGGATGCCGAGGAAGATGCCGATGAACATCGTGATAAGATTGGGCTCGTTGAGACGCTTCATGGAGTTGCCGAGGCGTCGGGCGAGGTTGTTGATATCGTCGAGTTTGCCGACCACAGTGAGGCGGTCGCCCATCTGGAGGCGGAGGCTCGCCGTGGCCACAAGGTCGACGCCGGCACGGTTGACTCGCGTCACATTCAGTTTATAGGCCGAGTGAAGGCGCAGCGAACCGAGTTTGACTCCATTGTATTCAGTACGGGTCACAAGGATGCGGCGAGACACCACAGGTCCTTTCTCCATCTCCCATGTCTTCTCGATTTTCGGTCCGATAAAGCGGGTGAAGATCTCCTCATCCTGCTGTGAGCAGACAATCAGGCAGACATCCCCTTTGTCGATTACATCCTGCGAGGTGGGGATGATGATGCTTCCATCGGGTTTTTCGATACGCGACACCACATAATTGCACTGAATCAGCGCGTGGAGGCGCACCATGGTGAGGCCGGAAATCAGTTCGTTGGTCACGCGGAATGTGGCGATGTGTGGTGCGAGTGCCGATGATTTCTCATCGTTCTCAATTTCGGCAATCTCCTTCTCCGTGTCAATTTTGAATATCTTCCTGATGAGAATCATCGTGAGGATAATTCCCACTACGCCAAGAGGATAAGCGGCGGCATAACCCATCGACATCTGCTGGCTCACGTCGTAGCCATCGGGCACCACCTGAAGGAAAGTCTGCTGTGCGGCACCCAGACCGGGAGTGTTGGTCACGGCGCCGCTCATGATGCCCACGAGTTGAGAGATGCTGGTCTGTCCCGATGCACCTCCCTGGATGAAATATATGGCGAGCATAATCACCACATTGAGTCCGATGCCGAGGAGCGCAAGAAGGTTCATCTTCACGCCACCCTCTTTAAATGAGGAGAAGAAGCCGGGGCCCACCTGCATACCTATGGAGAAGATAAAGAGGATAAGACCGAATTCGCGGAGGAAATGGAGCACGTTTTCGTCGACCTCATAGCCGAAGTGCCCCATGATGATGCCCACGAATAAAACAAACGTGACCCCGAGCGACACTCCGAAAATTTTGAGCTTGCCAAGATAGATGCCTGCAAAAATCACGAAGGAATAGAGCAGGATAGTGCTGGCGAGCGAAGTGTTGAAGGGTCTGATCAAATCAATAAGCCAATCCATTTATTCGCCTTTAATACCTAAATCGGGCGCAAAATTAACAAAATTTCACCACCCGAGCAAATTTGAAAACGCTACAGCCGTGCGGAGCGACTGTAAGAGGGGGGGGGTATAAACAAACGCGGACGGAAACCGTAAGGCCACCGTCCGCAAGTAAGGGTGAGGTGTGGGTCTCGAACCCACGACCTTCGGAACCACAATCCGACGCTCTAACCAACTGAGCTAAACTCACCATATTACTTCTTTGGAAGCCGTCCTTCGCGGCTCGTCTCCCTCAAAAGCGTTGCAAAGTTAATGCTTTTTTTTATTCCCTGCAAATTTTTTTTGCATTCACCCCTATTTTTTTCAAGATTGGGCCTCCACACAACTGATTGCGGAGAGCATGCGTTATAATAAAAGAGGAATTTTGATTATTCTGAAAATTATGAAAAAATTGTTGATATTGATTGCGGCGGTGCTTGTTGTCGGGGTGTTTGCCTCGGCTTGGGATATAAGCCGTAAATATGAGGGGCCGAAGATTGCCGTTTATTCCACGGCCTGGCATTCGGACATACTGCCCGGTTATGAGGCCCGGTATGTAAGGCAGCAGAAGGCATTCGATGGCCCCTGCCGCAGCACGATAGTGCGCCGACTTGCCGACCAACCTTCCCACCGTGCATATCTCTATATCCACGGTTTCAACGACTATTTCTTCCAGAGCGAGATGGGAGAACTCCTCTGCGACTCCGGATATAATTTTTACGCCGTGGACCTTCGGCGCTATGGCCGCAGCAAACTCCCCTGGCAATATCCCTACGACGTTCGTAATCTCGATGAATATTTCGCCGACATCGATTCCGCAGTGGCGCAGATACGCCGCGACGGTAACACCGACATCACCCTCTCCGGCCATTCCACCGGCGGCCTCACCGTTTCTTTATATGCTGCGATGAAGGGCGACAAAGTCCCTGTGCATCGGGTTGTGACCGACTCCCCATTCCTGGAATGGAACTATAACGCCGTGATGCGCAATGTGGGTGCGCCGCTGGTGGGATTCCTCGGAAAAATGTTTCCCGAATCGAAAATAAAGCAGGACTCCTGCAACGGATATGCCGAGTCGCTTCTGAAAGAATTCCACGGCCAATGGACATATAACACCGACTGGAAGATGATATTCTCACCACCGGTCACTTTCGGTTGGGTTGGCGCCATAAATTCCGGCCAGTCGAGGCTTATGCGCAACGCCGGGAGGATTGCTATTCCCGTGCTGGTGATGCACAGCAGCCGCAAGATTGATGGCTGCGGATGGAATCCGGCATTTCAGACCGGCGACTGCGTGCTCAATCCGCATATGATACAGGAACGCGGACTGAAATTAGGCAAGAATCCGACAGTCTGCGCCATCGACAGCGGAATTCACGACCTGATACTCAGCGAACCGCGTCCCCGCCGGGCTGCTTACGACACCATCTTCCGCTTCCTGCGCCACACAGTCCGATGACGATAAAGCGCCTTCCTACCACGATGCTGCATGGAATCCGCTTTGTAATGTCAGGCAAAATTGTTAAATTTGCATTCGTACTTCTACATCTCTTTCCCCAAGAAACCGATTAAGAATTATGACAGCAGATCAATTACCACATGATGGCAAGCTCCTCCGCGAAGAGATGCGCGAAGGAATCACCCTTGCCCGCCATCTGCGTGCCGTGCTCGCCAACGCCCTGACGCCCGAGGAGGCTCAGACACTCATTGCCATGCTCACAAAAGCCCTGCACAGTGCGCTGCCGCCCCGCGACTCAAAGGGTATCCCTACGGCCGTGCATACGCTCCGCGAGGCCTGCACTTTTGCCGATATGGTGGACCCCGACCACAATATCCTGATTGCCATGCTGCTTAATCCACTTGTGCGCCACGGTTTGACTTCAACCGAGCAGGTGGAAAAGGAATGGGGTAAGGATATTGCCGGCCTTATCCGCGGCATGGAGGCCGTGGGTAAGTTCTCATCTCGCAATAGCGCAACCAACCAGGAGAATTTCCGGGGTCTTGTGCTGGCGCTGGCGCATGACATCCGCGTGATCATCATCATGATTGTGAAGAGCCTCACCCTGATGCGAGTGATTAACCTTCACCCCGACGACGCCTGGGTGAGAAACGTCGCCTTCGAGGCCAACTGCCTTTATGCCCAGCTGGCCCACCGTCTCGGACTCTATAAGATAAAGGGTGAACTCGAGGACCTTTCGCTCAAATATACCAACCGCGAGATATACCGCCAGATAGCCCACAAACTCAACGAAACCAAGCGCTCCCGCGACGCATATATCGCAAGTTTCATCGAACCTGTGAAAAAGCGCCTCGAGGACCAGGGATTGCATTTCGAAATAAAGGGACGCACCAAGTCAATCTCCTCCATCTGGAACAAGATGCGCAAGCAGAAGGTAGACCTTCCCGGCATCTACGACCTTTTCGCCATCCGCGTGATTATCGACACTCCGCTGGAAAAGGAGAAGAGCGACTGCTGGCTGGCATATTCCATCCTTGCCGACATGTATACGGCCAATCCGGCCCGTATGCGCGACTGGATATCTATTCCGAAGAGCAATGGCTATGAGTCGCTCCATGCCACAGTGATGGGGCCTGGCAATAAGTGGGTGGAAGTGCAGTTCCGCACCCGCCGCATGGACCTTGTGGCCGAGAAGGGACTTGCCGCCCACTGGCGCTACAAAGGTGGCCACTCCGACGGTTCCGACCAATGGATGAACAATATCCGCGACATCCTGGAGAGCGCCGACGCCGGTCCCATGCAACTCATGCGCAATATCAACATGGACCCCTTCGGCAAGGAGGTGTTCGCCTTCACGCCCAAGGGCGACCTCTTCCGCTTGTCGGCCGGCGCCACCGTTCTCGACTTCGCCTTCCATATCCACAGCAATGTGGGCTGCCGCTGCACGGGTGCCATTGTAAACGGCGCCCACCGCCGCATCAATTACAAGATTCAGAATGGCGACACCGTGGAGATACTTACCTCGGCCAATCAGACCCCGCGTCAGGAATGGCTCGGAATAGTGATATCCTCCAAGGCGCGTAATAAGATAAAGCAGAGCCTCAATGAGGAGAAACAGCGCCTGGCTGATATAGGCAAGGAGACACTTATGCGCCGCGCCAAGAACCGCAAGATGGAGATCGACGAGGCCGACCTGATGAAGATTGTGAAGCGCCGCGGATACAAATATGCCCTCGACTTCTTCGCCGACATCGCCTCCGAAAAACTCGATCCTGCACGCGTGCTCGCCGACTACATGGCCTTGCATGATGCTCCCGCCGAGCAGGAACGGGTTTCGGCTGAGGAATTCCAGATTCTTCGCAATGAAGAGGATGCAGCGCGACAAGATGTACTCGTGATTGGAGAGAAGTCGATTAATGGCCTCAAATATAAGTTTGCCCGCTGCTGCAATCCCATCTATGGCGACAGCGTGTTCGGGTTCATCTCGGCCGACGGCATGGTGAAGATTCACAAGACCACATGCCCCAATGCCGCCAATATCCGTCAGCGCTATCCCTACCGGGTGATTCCTGCCGACTGGAGCGGCACCACCGGCACCATGCTTCCGGCCACGCTCCGCGTGGTGGGCAACGACGATATAGGCATCGTGGCCAACATCACTTCCATCATCTCCCACGAGCCTAACACCCAGCTCCGGAACATTTCAATCGATTCCCACGACGGAATTTTCCAGGGATACCTTGTGGTAGGTGTGGCCGACAACCGACAGCTCACCTCCATTCTCAAAAAAATCATGGGCGTGAAGGGGGTTAAGGATGTGGTGCGCGTCTGATGACGGCTTAGAAACAAACATCAAGAGAATCAATAAAAGAAAATATAACCTCGAAAAAGATAATTAAGTAGATATGAAATTGCTGAAAGTTCTTCCTGTAGCGCTCCTGATTATAATGGCTGGCGCTTCCTGCACCAAAAGCAAGCCCACCAAGGATGCGGCCAGCGACTATGCGCGTAGTCTTTCCGATTCGATAGCCATAGTGCAGCAGCAGATAGATTCATGCCAGACAGCCATCGAAGGGGCTCGCACGCAGATTGAGGAATGGCTTCCCGATTTCGAGACCGTGACCAATCCCCGCGAGGCGGGCTCATATATGATTTATCGCGCCGCCCGCAACAAATACCCGTTGCAGCACACCGGCATCGCCGCACGAATTGACGATGCCGGAGTGCTCGAAGTAATTGCCGCGCTCGACACTCCGTTCGACCAGATTGGCGCCGTCACAGATAATGAAAGCATCGACTCGGAGGTGGTGCCCAACGACCAGGCGCTGAATTACCGGACCGCCAATCTCACCACTGTGATGTTCTCCGGACCGAAGGCCAACGAGGTGGCAAAATTCATTGCCGACAACCAACTGAATGCCGTACGTGTTAATTATTATAGTGGGGGACGCAATCTTCTTTCCCGCAAACTGCCCGAAGATGAGTTGAAGGCCATAATGGCCACCTGGATGCTCTATGACGCCCAGACCCGTCTGCAGCACCTTGAGCGCCGTCAGGCAATGCTCGGCGAGAAAGTGAAGATCTTCCGCGCCCACAAGGACAAGTGAGGATAAAGGCAAATTAAGACCCCATCCCACAAAAAATGTTAACGCAGGGGTCGCAGATGTGCCTCA
>CAJLTZ010000065.1 GCA_905209725.1 uncultured Muribaculaceae bacterium | reverse complement strand
ATGAGGCACATCTGCGACCCCTGCGTTAACATTTTTTGTGGGATGGGGTCTTAGAGTCCATATACAAGAAATCCGGTGAGTCCGGCCAGCACGATAATCATGATGGGATGCATCTTGATTTTACGACCTTTCCATTTAATCGGGAAATAAGCGAGACAGAAAGCAGCCGCACAGATTCCGATGTTAAACCAGAGTTGCCAGTCGATGTGGTTTGGGTTGAAATTAGCTGCGTTCATCAGCATTATGGCAGCAGATGCGATAAGCCCGACCACCACCGGCCGCAGACCGGAGAACACCGCCTTGATTGCGCCGCTTTCCTGATGCCGGCGGATGAAATGGGAGCAATAGAGCACGAGCAGGAACGATGGCACCGTTACAGCCAGCGTGGCGATCAGCGAACCGAGGATTCCCCAGAGCGGAGAGGCGAGTTCGGGATTGACGCTGCCCGGTGCCGCATATCCGATATAAGTGGCGGAATTGATGCCTATCGGGCCGGGAGTCATCTGGGAGATGGCCACGATATCGGTGAAGGCGGTCTCTGTGATCCAGCCCTGACCCACCACCTCGCGCTCCACCAGCGAGAGCATGGCATATCCACCGCCAAATCCAAAGATTCCAATCTTCAGATAGGCCCATATCAATTTCAGATAGAACTGCATATCCTTAAGGAATAATTATTCAGCTTCTTTAGGAATAATAAATCTGCGAAAAGGCAGTGATTATATGTCAGGATTCCTGCTTTTTCTTGTGTCGGCGGAGCGCCCACAGCGCGAAGCCGATGGTGCCTCCGAGCACCACATAAAGGATAGGCGATGACACGGCGCCCATGTCGAGCGAGATCATTAGCGCCACCACCAGCGGTATCCAGATTGTCTTGATTGTAAGTTTTGCTGCCCGTGCAGTGGTGATCACAGGCGCGATGATCAGCGCCACCACTGCCGGCCTGATTCCCATGAAGATGGAGGAAATCACATGATTTTCCTTTATCATCTCCGGAGTGAGGAATATCGCTATCAGCAGGATTATCATGAAGGAGGGGAGGATTGTGCCAATTGATGCCACGAGGCTTCCCTTCAGTCCGCGCAGACGGTCGCCAATCACGGTGGCGAAATTTACGGCCAGAATTCCGGGAAGTGACTGCGCGATGGCAAGCAGGTCGAGAAAATCATCCTTCTCAATCCAATGGAACTTGTCCACAATCTCGCGCTCGATGATTGAAATCATCGCCCATCCGCCTCCGAATGTGAATGCCCCGATTTTAAAGAAACTTGCAAACATCTGCCAATAGATGTTTGCAGGTTTCTTCTCAGGGGCGCCGACTTGTGCCGGCTTACTCTTTTCGGGAGTTTCAGTCATATCCTGAATTTCATTAATACTCTCCGTGTTCGGCCTCGGCCTCGGTGAGTTTCGGTGCGTCCATCTTGCGCCATACATAGAAGATATATGCCAGCACGAAGGGAATGAGGATGGACACGTAACTCATAGCCGTAAGAGTAAACTCAGATGAGGAGGCATTGCGGATGGTGAGGGAATCATCGGGATTGATGAGGGAGGGATAGAAGGCCGTGTCGCCATATCCTGCGGCCCAGAAGAGAGCCACCACAGCAAGGAAAGTGCCGATACCCGTGAACCAGATGGCAGAGCGGAAGTTCTTGCTGAAGCATCCGCGATAGAGGCCGTAGAGCACGAGTACCACGCCGATAAGCAGCGTTACGAGTTCCCACCAGTTGGCGGTGAAATTATGCCAGTATTTGTAAGGAGCCGGGGAAACCGACACGGTGCGGGTGCCTTCCGACACCACGTCATAGCCGGTAAATGTAAGCAGGATGGCGAGGAACGCAAGGAAGAACACCACGAAGATGCCACCATTGATAAGGGCTTTCTGGCGGAGTGCGTTGGTGAAACTTTCATCCGCCTTCACGCGGTTGAGCAGATAGAGGGCACCCTGCATTCTTGCCAGGAACACCACAGCCACGCCCAGCACGAGATTGCGCCAGTTGAAGATAGCCTCTAATCCATGAGTTGAGGTCCACTGTGAAATCACGGGGTCGGTGCCCTGGAGGATGTTGCCACGGTTCACAGTGAATTCAGCACCGAAGAAAAACATTGCCACGGCCACGCCGAGCAGCAGGCATCCGAACACGCCGTTGATGAAAAGGAATGCGTCATAGGTCTTAGAACCATATACATTTCCCTTTTTGCGGCGGTATTCATAGCTCACGGCCTGCACCACAAAGCTGAAGAGGATAAGGATCCAGAGCCAGTAGGCACCGCCGAAACTTGTGCTGTAGAAAAGCGGGAAGGAAGCGAAGAGCGCTCCGCCGAATGTGACGAGAGTGGTGAAGGTGAGTTCCCACTTGGACCCCATCGCACCCACCACGAGGTCGCGACGTCCGGGAGTGCGTCCTAAAGAATAAATCATCGACTGTCCGCCCTGCACGAAAAGAAGGAACACGAGCAGGCCTCCGAGCACGGAGATGAGCAGCCACCAATAGTTTTGCAAATATTCAAGTGTCATGGTTTCAGGCTTTTTCGGTGATGAGATTTTTCTTTGACTGAATGTTGATATATTTCACCATGATGCTGACCTCGGCAATGAGGAGGATGGTGAAGACGGCTGCGAAGATCCAGAATGTGGTGATCACAGAGCTTGCGGGCACATCAGAGATGGCGGCCACAGTGGGAAGGATGTCCTGGATGGTCCAGGGCTGGCGGCCCACCTCAGCCACGGCCCAGCCGGCCTCGGAGCATACCCACATCAGCGGCACGGAAATCATGGCGATCCACTGGAACCAGCGAGCCTTGTCCATTACCTGAGGTTTATAGCTCAGAATCAGGGCCACAACGTAGAAGAGGAGGAAATAAGACCCGAGAATCACCATCAGACGGAATGTCACGAAAGTAAGCGTCACAGGGGGAATTGCCTCGTCGGCCGTCTTGAAATATCCATAACCGAAATAGGGATAGTCGGCGCGGAATTTAGAGAGTGCTTCGGCCATCTGTGATGAGTCGCCTGCCTCACGGGCTTTGCCGTAGATGGCAAGCTGGCGCTGGGCCTCGCGGCCGCGCTCCATGCGCTCGGCATAGGAAACAGTATTGATTGTGTCGCCCTGAGCGTTCAAGCTCACGCCCTCCACAATGTCGCTGATGCCGGGCACAAAGGCGTGCGGGTCGTGCGTGGCAAGGAAGGAGAGGCCGTAGGGAATCGAGATGTCGAAGAGATATTCCTTCTCGTCGTTGTTCCAGCGTTTGTCGGGGTTGGGAATGCCCACGGCGCAGATGGCCTGACCCTGGTGGCCATGATAGAGGCCCTCCATGGCTGCGAGTTTCATGGGCTGATGTTTTGCTACCTGGATGGCGCTCCCATCGCCTGTATACATCGTGAGCAAGAGGCCCGCCATGCCAAACCATGAAGCGGCCTTTATCGACATGATGGCGAAATCACGGTTGCGCTTCTTTACAAGGAAGAAGCAGCTCACGCCAATCACGAAAACTCCTGCAAGCGCCCATCCGCTGAACACAGCATGGAAGAACTTGTTGATGGCAATCGGGGAGAAGAGCGCCCAGAAGTCGTTCATCACATTGCGCATCTGATCGGGGTCAAATTCCATGCCCACAGGATATTGCATCCAGGCGTTGGCCACAAGAATCCATAGGGCGGAGAGGGAAGCTCCGATGGCCGTGAGCCATGTGGAGGCAAGATGGAACTTCGGGCTTACTTTTTTCCAGCCGAAGAACATCACGGCGCCGAAAGTGGCCTCAAGGAAGAAGGCAAGGATGCCCTCGATGGCAAGCGGAGCACCGAAAATGTCGCCCACAAACCAGGAATAGTTGCTCCAGTTGGTGCCGAACTCGAATTCGAGAATGATGCCCGTGGCCACTCCGATGGCGAAGTTGATGCCGAAAAGGGTCATCCAGAACTTCGTGGCCTTGAGCCATGCCTCCTTTTTTGTTTTCAGGTAGATGCTTTCCATGATTGCCACAAGCACGGACAAGCCAAGCGTAAGGGGCACGAAAAGCCAGTGGTAAATGGCCGTGAGCGCAAACTGCAGACGCGACCAGTCGACTAATGAGGTTAGATTTTCCATATATAGTGGTTTTGTTTCTTGTCCAGAAATTCGGATGTGTGTTCTCTTAAATTTGGGTTATCCCTCCTTCATATAACATGCCTGAAACACGTTCAGGCCGGGGATAACTGCAAAATTAAGAAAATTATTGACATAACACACCATTTTTTCAATCTTTCTACATTTTTCTCCCGACGCTTCCCGAATAACAGGATTTTTTTTGTAACTTTGCAGGAAAGGGGAGAAGGGGCATTAATAATAACAAAATAAAAATAGTATAAAGCAATATGGCACTTTGGTTTGAATGCAAGGTGAGATATGATAAGATGCAGGAAAACGGTGCAGTGAAGAAAGTCAATGAGCCCTATCTTGTGGACGCTCTTACATTCACTGAGGCTGAAAGCCGCATCGTGGAGGAGATGAAACCCTATATTTCCGGTGAATATTCCATCGCATCGGAGAAAAAGACGAAGATTTCTGAAATTTTCCGCCATGAGGGTGGCGACCGTTACTATCTGGCGAAAGTGAATTTCATCACTCTCGACGAAAACAGCGGAGTGGAGAAAAAGACCCAGACCCAGATTCTTGTGCAGGCTTCCGACTTCGAGGATGCCGTGGCGAATTTCAAGAAGGGGATGGAGGGCACCATGGCCGATTATGAGATAGCCTCTATCTCCGAAACCATGATTATGGATGTCTTTGATGCCGACCTCTCGGCGGAGTAAACGAATCGACGAGTAAACGAGTTGATGAGTTTGCGATAGAAAAGATTTAAAAGCACTTATGGAAAGTAAAATAGCCCAAAATCTGCAGGCAATTCTTAGCCGACTTCCTGAGGGAGTGAACCTTGTGGCCGTGTCGAAATTCCATCCGGCAGCGGCTGTGCAGGAGGCATACGACGCCGGTCAGCGCCGATTTGGCGAGAGCCGCGTGCAGGAATTCCTCGAGAAGAAAAAGCAACTTCCATCGGATATAGAATGGCACTTCATCGGTCATCTTCAGACCAATAAGGTGCGCTCCCTAATAGGCCATACTTCGCTCATCGAGAGCGTGGACTCAGAGCGTCTTCTCTCGCTTATCGACAAGGAGTCGGAGCGGGCAGGCGTGGTGACGCGGGTCCTGATGCAGGTGCATGTGGCCCGGGAGGAAACAAAATTCGGGTTCTGGCCAGAGGAACTCCTCGAATATTTCCAGCAGCGTAAGTTTGAACAACTTAAGGCAGTGCATATCTGCGGCGTGATGGGAATGGCCTCCAATGTCGACGACGAAGCCCGCATCTCGGAAGATTTCCGCCGTATCGCCGAAATCTACAACCGTATCCGCACCGACGAGAGCCTTGGCCTAAGAGGTTTCAACGCCCTCTCGATGGGCATGAGCCACGACTGGCCCCTCGCCGTAAAGGAGGGAAGCAACCTGGTGCGTGTGGGAACTGCCATTTTTGGTAATAGAGAGTAAACACACAGAATAATATAACTACAGAGTTTAGGTTCTATAAAAACATCAAACATCTAACCAATGACAGCATCAATTACAGTCCCGGCTCAAAACAAAGGGGGCAACACCGTGGCCATAATAGCCATGTTCTTCCTGTTTGCGATGGTGGCCTTTGTCACCAATCTTGCAGCCCCTATCGGCACCATCTGGGGCTATCAGTTCGAAGGCAATTCCTTCCTGGGAATGCTTGGCAATATGATGAACTTCCTCGCCTACCTCTTTATGGGTATTCCGGCGGGACGCATGATTGCCAAAATCGGATATAAGAAAACGGCATTGTGGGCAATGGCCATCGGCATCATCGGTCTTTTCGTGCAGTGGCTCTCGAGCATCGTCGGCGCTGAAAGCACCGTATATCAGTCGTACGTGGAAGTAAGAGAAAATATCGAGGGCCTGGAAATACCAGTTCAGAAAACCTTCGGCGTCACAGTAAGTTTCATCGTCTATCTCGTGGGCGCATTCATCTGCGGTTTCTGCGTATGTATGCTCAACACGGTGGTTAACCCCCTTCTCAACCTTCTTGGTGGTGGCGGCAACCGCGGCAACCGTCTGCTTCAGACCGGCGGTGCACTCAATTCGCTGGCAGCCACTCTCACCCCCTTCTTCGTGGGTGCTCTCATTGGTCAGCTCACCCGCTATTCCCAGATGAGCGACGTTTCGATTCTTCTCTGGATTGCAATGGGTATCTTCGCAGTGGCATTCGGAATCATCTCTTTTGTGAAAATTCCTGAGCCCGAGATGAATAAAAGCGCAAAGAAAGCAAAGAACGCTCACAGCGCCTGGAGTTTCCGTCACACGGTGCTCGGCGTGATTGCCATATTCTTCTATGTGGGTATCGAGGTTGGTATCCCCGGCACACTCAACTTCTATCTTTCCGACCAGAAGGCCACCGGTGCCGGAGTGCTCGGTGATGCCTCGGCTATTGCTGGTGCTGTGGTGGCTCTCTACTGGCTGCTGATGCTTGTGGGCCGTTCGGTGAGCGGCGCCATCTCAGGCAAGGTGGGCACAAAGACCCAACTCGTTTCCGTTACCTCAGTGGCTATCATCCTCCTCGGCGCTGCAATCTTCTCGAGCAAAGAGAGCCGCATCTCGGTTCCGAAGATAGTTTACGACAAGGAGGCAAGCATCACCAAGCAGCTCGCTGATGCCGGCATGCCGCAGAATGAGATTGCAGATTTCATCAAGGCTCCCACCAAGGAGAAGGTGATGCCTTATACGGTGACGCAGCAGATTCCGGCCAGGGACGGCATGACCTATGTCAAGCATACGCTCCGCGACGCCCAGGGCAATCCCTCGAGCCGTCAGCCCTTTGAGATGGTGGCCATGGCCACAAGTGAGTCGGGTGTGCCTATCTCCGCACTCTTCCTTGTGCTCGCAGGTCTCTGCACATCCGTGATGTGGGGCAGCATCTTCAACCTCGCAGTTGACGGACTCGGCAAATATACGGCCCAGGCTTCCGGAATCTTCATGATGATGGTTGTGGGCGGCGGTATAATTCCGTTGCTGCAGCAGCTCATCGCCAATGGCTCCGGCTATATGAACTCATATTGGTTGCTCATCGGCGCCCTCGGATATATCTTCATCTATGCCATCTGGGGCTGCCTCAATGTCAACAAGGATATTCCCGTAGGCATTGAAGACGTAACCGAAGAGCAGCTCGTCTGATACCGGCTACTAACCTTAAGACTGATAATCATCACAAAAAAACTTAAAAAATGGACGTTAAGACAATGAATTCGGCCGCCAACAATCTGCGAGTTCTCATCGCGGAGATGGTCGAGAAGTCGAAATCCGGACATCCCGGAGGCGCACTCGGTGCTGCCGATTTCATCAATGTGTTGTATTCGAGCATACTGGTGTATGATCCCAAAGATCCCCACTGGTTTGCGCGCGACCGCTTCTTCCTTGACCCGGGCCACATGTCGCCTATGCTCTATGGTGTGTTGGCCTTATGCGGCAAATACAGCATCGAGGATCTTCAGCAGTTCCGCCAGTGGGGCAGCGAGACCCCGGGACATCCTGAACTTGATGTGGCTCATGGAGTGGAAAACACATCCGGGCCTCTTGGTCAGGGCCATGTAATGGCCGTAGGCTGTGCCATAGCGGAGCGCTTCCTTGCCGCTCGCTTCGGCGAGGTCGTGGCTCACAAGACCTATGCCTTCATCTCCGACGGTGGCATCCAGGAGGAGGTGTCGCAGGGCGCCGGCCGCATCGCCGGTCATCTCGGCCTGCACAATCTCATCATGTTCTACGACTCCAACGACGTTCAGCTCTCCACCCACGTCAATGAAGTGGACCGCGAGGATGTGGCCGCCAAGTATCGCGCCTGGGGATGGAGTGTGCTGGAAGTCGATGGCTGCGACCCGATTGCCATTGCCGATGCGCTCCGCCGCGCCGGTGAGGAAACCGAACGTCCTACGTTGATTATCGGCCATACAATCATGGCAAAGGGTGCTGTGCGTGCCGACGGCTCTTCGCTCGAGGGCGCTGTCAACACACATGGACAACCCCTCTCCGCCGCCGGCGCCGACATTGAGGCCACTGTGCGCAATCTTGGCGGAAATCCCGAGAACCCATGGGAGATTCGTCCCGAGGTGAAGGCGCTCTACGAAGCCCGTGCCGCCGAACTGGAGAAGATTGTAGCTGCCCGCCGCGCCGATTTCGACGCATGGGCTGCCCGCGAACCTCAGCAGGCCGCTCTCCTCGAACAATACAAGGAACTTCGTCTTCCCGAACTCGACTGGGATTCCATCGAGTTCAAGCCCAATATCGCAAGCCGTGCCGCTTCAGCCACAGTGCTCGGTTATCTGGCTGAGCATGTAGGCAACATGATTGTGTCGAGTGCCGACCTTGCCAATAGCGACAAGACCGACGGCTTCCTGAAGAAGACACACGCTCTTCTGAAGGGTGACTTCAGCGGCGCGTTCCTGCAGTCGGGAGTGGCCGAACTCACCATGGCCTGCATCATCAATGGCATCGTGCTTCATGGAGGCATGTACGCCGCCTGCGGCACATTCTTTGTGTTCAGCGACTATATGAAGCCTGCCATCCGTCTCGCCGCCCTCATGCAGATTCCGGCCAAGTTCATCTATACCCACGATTCATTCCGCGTGGGCGAGGATGGCCCCACTCATGAGCCCATCGAACAGGAGGCTCAGATCCGCCTTCTCGAGCAGGTGCATAATTTCAGGGGACAACCTTCGGTGATGGTTGTGCGCCCGGCTGACTCTGCCGAAACTGTGGCCGCCTACAAGATGGCCATGGAGAATAATGAAACTCCCTCGGTGCTCATCTTCTCGCGTCAGAATCTCGAGGACCTTCCCGGCGAGAACCGCCGCAAGGAGGCCATGCAGGCTGAGAAGGGCGGCTATATAGTGGTTAAGGCAGAGAATCCCGACGTGGTGCTCGTGGCCAACGGCAGCGACGTGGCTCTTCTTGTGCATGCCGCCGAAGCTCTCAAGGCCGAGGGTGTGAAGGCTCAGGTAGTTTCTGTGCCGGCTATAGGCAGATTCCTCCAGCAGCCCGAAGAATACCGCAATGAGGTGATGCCGCGTGGCGTGAAGACTTTCGGCCTTACCAGCGGCCTCCCCATTGCACTTTATCCTCTGATGAAGGGCGACTTCGAAGTGGTGGGCATGGAACGCTTCGGCGCTTCGGCTCCCGCCAAGGTGCTCGAGGAAAAATTCGGATATACCGTCGACGCTGTCCTCGGTAAGATCCGTAATTTCCTCAATCGCTAGGGATTAGGCCAATTTGTTGTACATCTTTTTATTTGGTTAATAATTGGAGAAATAGTTTTTTTAATGTTGATTATGGCAGCCCGAAAGTGATTTTATGTTGTCATAACAGAGATGCATTAATTGTTGCATTTGCTTAAAGTATAATCATTTCTTTTGGTGGCGTCTCTGCAGTGATGCAGGGACGTTTTTTTTGGAAACTATTGGAAAAGGTGCTATATTTGTGACTTAAAAGAATTTTAACGAGAACAGAAACCTTTCATCATGAATAAACAATTGACAGCATTGGCGCTAACTGCGCTGCTCAGTGTGCCTGCAGGAGCACAGCAGCTCCGCGAGGGGTATGTCGACTGGGGTATCCGCGGCCCGGAATTTCCTGAGGCTCTCGCCAAATGGGAACGTGGCCAGAAATGGACCGACGACGACAATTTCTTCATCTCTCGCGTGAAGCCGCACACCCGCTTCCGCAATGAGGCCACACAGGTGAATCCTGAACTCACCAAGGATTTCGACAAGAACCTGATTTTCTGGGTGCCTATCAACGGCGAGGTGAACAACGCCTTGCCCGACGGCAAATTCGATTGTGAAGTGTTCCCGATGTGGAGTTATGTGACTCATTATGGCAACTGGTCGTCGCGTCTTGTGCGCATCCCGGCAGCCTTTATCGATGCGGCCCACCGCAACGGAGTGCCAGTTAGCTGCGTGGCTACTCCGCCGTGGGGACAGCTCACCGATACCTGGAAGAAAGCCTTCAACTCAATGATTGCAACCGGCGCTGACAAGATGGCCGATTTCATGGCCTGGTTTGGCGTGGATGGCATCGGCTATAACTCGGAGTTCAGCACTAAGAAAGCCCTTGTGGCTGACCTGCTCAAATATAATGAGAACCTTCGTGCCGGGCTGCGCAAGCGTGGAATGGAACAGGGAGAGATAATCTGGTATGACGGCACTTCGGAGTCGGGTTCCATCAGATTCGACAATGGCCTTGGCTCGCACAATGCCGCCTGCTTCGGCGACAGCGCCACTCCTCGCTCAGTGCTTTTCTTCAATTACAACTGGAACAGAAAGTCTCTTCTCGGCAATAGTTCGGCATATGCGAAAATTCTGAAGCGCAGCCCGCTCGACCTCTATTGCGGCATCAATATGCAGGGCAAGGAGCCGCGCGAAGGTAGCGGAGATATCTGGCCACTTCTCGCCCAGTATCATCTTTCCATCGGTCTCTGGGGCGCACATGCAGAGAATATGTTTTTCGAAAGCCGCATGGAAAAGGGTCCCGACCCGCTCCAGCGTCAGCGTGCTTACCTCGACCGCGTGAACACATGGTTTACCGGCGGCACTCATAATCCAGTCACCTCTCCCGACCTCAACAATAGCCTGATTGTATCTGCTGAGAATGAGAAGTTTGCGGGCATGTCGAAAATGATGTCGGCACGTTCGGCATTGGGCTGGGACCTTAGTGAGGAGCCGTTCCTTACCAACTTCAACCTCGGTAACGGTCGCTTCTTCAATTTCCGTGGACAGCGCCAGAACACTCTCGAATGGTACAACATCGGCATCCAGGACCATCTTCCCACATGGCAATGGTGGTGGAGCAGGAAATTCCTTGGACGCGACGCCGCTTCTGCAGCCGGAATAGGTCTGAAGGCTGAATTCAGCTGGGATGATGCGTGGCTGGGCGGTAGTCTGCTCCGCATCTACGGCACAAGCAGCGCCGATGAATACCTGCATCTCTTCAAGACCGATTTCCTTCTCTCATCCGAGGATAATATCACAGTGCGCTATAAATTGGCCGGCGGCAAGACGAATATGAAGCTTGCCCTATCCGCCAAGGGTGCTGAGGAGAAGGAGATCTCACTTTCCTCGATGCTTTCCGACGGCACACAGCCCATAGGCGAATGGCAGACCCGCGTGCTTAATGTGGGCCGCGACCTTCCGGAACTTTCCGGCAAGACACTTGCCATGGTGGCCCTGCGTTTCAACGACGCATCCGGCCTTGACCTCCGTCTCGGTGAGTTCTCAATCACAAGAGGCGACAAGGGGGCCACATATCCTCCCATGCCTGAAATCACAAAGGCGGAAGTGCTCCATAATTCGCGCCATGGTGTGGATGCAAAGGTGATATTCAATATGATCAATGGAGTCACAAAGCATCAGTGCTACAATACAGATGTGGCAACATCGCTCTTCAAGTTATACGCACAGCAGGATGGCTGCGAACCCATCATGATGGGTATGACCTCCTCCTGGGCAGGCCTCGTGTTCTCCGTGCCTGTTAATCCTGAAGGCGGCAAGACGCTTCGTCTCGGTGTGTCGGCCCTCTCGCTCGACATGACCAATGAGACCCCGATTTCCTGGAGCGAGCCTATGGATATCTCCACAGGATATACAATTGACGATGAGATTGCTTCCGACAAGGAGGTGTATGCTCCCGGCGAGGCAATAGGCGTGGGCTATGTCGACCCGATGCATCAGGGCGGCGAGTTTACCCTTACCGACGACTCGGGCAATGTGGTCGGTTCGGCAAAGAATGCCCTCCGTCTCGAACTTGCTGAGGGACTTGCTGCCCCCGGCAATTACACGCTGACAGTGGTCGGCACCGACAATAGCTCGGATGCCGCCGTATTGACTACGCGCACATTCCCCCGCTATATTCAGGTGGTGCCCGCTTCGGCAGGTGCAGTGCCTCAGGTTGAAGAATTCACTACTGCCAAAGGGGAAACCGAGGCTTCGGCACAGCCCGGCGAGAATGTTGATCTGAAGGCTTCTGTCTCGGCTGCCGACGGCGAGATGTCTCGTGGCGTGCAGGTAGGCAAGAATGGCGTAGGATTCAAGGCAGCGGATGCAGGAATTGATGGCTCCGGTTCATTCTCAGTTGCTTTCTGGTTCCGCGCCGATTCCTTCAAGAATCGGTCGGCTCAGTTGCTGAATATCCGCGACAGAATGCAGAAATGGTATGCCAACATGCAGGGCTGGTTCCTCAATTCCGTGAAGGAGGATGGCACGATGGATACGTTTACCATCCGTGGCAATTCGGAGAACCTTTCCTATAATTTCGACAAGGTGCGCCTCGAACCGAAGGTGTGGTATCATATCGCGTATGTGTTTGATATGGAGAAGGAGGGTGGCGTGCTTCCCTCGCTTTATATCAATGGCGAAAAACAGGAGGTTACATCCTGGAGCATAGGCAATGAACAGAAGAAAGGCTCCGACCTTGACTATGCCGGAGGAATGTATAATTGGAGTGTAGGCAATGTGGTGGCCGTAGGTGGCTTCCTCCACAACAGCGGTTCTGCTCTTGGACGCATCGACAATCTGAGCGTCTGGAACAAGGCGCTGGATGCCGAGGGTGTGAAGGTTGCCATGGGTTCTCTTGCACAGGGCGCCTCCAAGCCGGAAGGCCTTGCCGGATGGTATGATTTCGAAAATGACGCGGCAGCGGATTATCTCTTCTCCGACGCGGCCGGCGGCGCATGCAAGGCTGGTGCGCATGACTATATCCCCACGGAATGGGAGGGCCAGGGCACTCTCGACTGGCGTGCTCCCGAGTATGTGGCCGGTTGTCCTTGGCTTGATAACAATGGCTACAAACTCTCCACGCACTGGGCTCTCTCGCTCGATGGCACAGAGGTCGCTGCCGGCGATGCCAAGGATGCTCTTCCGAAGAGCGTGAAGATGCCTAATGACAATCGCGACTGCGTGCTCACGCTGAAGGCTTCGAATGCTCACGGCATTTCGGCGCGCGAGATCCGCGTGAAAGTGGGCACAGGTAGTGTGGAGGAGATTGCCGGCGCCGCTCCGGAGAATCTGAATGTAGGCCCCAATCCTTTCGACAGTTATTTTCAGGTAGAGGCCACAGAGGCCGGCAACTATGAGTTTGTGCTTTATGACGCATCAGGTGCCGCATGTGGCAGATGGACAAGAAAGATGGCAGCCGGCGAAACAGCCACAATCGCGCCCGCAGTTTCAGCAGGCCTTTATGTGCTGACCGTTTCCCGCGACGGCAACCGTCTTGCTCCGCGCCGTCTCCTGAAGCGCTGACAGCAAGTACAGAAATAACCACGTAAAATATTTTCGCCCCGCATAATGCATAAGCAGAATGCGGGGCGGTTTTGTTTTAAGAATTTTGATTATCGCCGCAAGCGGCTCATGCGGAAGAGTAATCAGGCCGGGTGTCTTTTGAATCCTAAGAATCCATTGGATGCTAAAAATTATTTCCCATCGAAGATATCGAATTCGGGTAGGGGAGGCACTTCGAGATAGATTTCCTGTTTGCTTACGGGGTGGATGAAGCGGATGGAGTGGGCCTGCAGGGAGATGCCACCACCGGGATTTGAACGTCGTGCCCCATATTTGAGGTCACCCTTGATTGGGTGGCTGATGGCGGAGAGTTGGGCACGTATCTGATGTTTGCGGCCTGTGAGGAGGTTGACTTCGAGCAGGGAGTATCTGTCGCCTCGGGCTATCACGCGATATTTCAGGCGGCACATCTTTGCCTCCTTGTCGCCGGGACGGGCAAGGAATGTCTTGTTGAGGCGGCCATCGGAAACGAGCATGTTTTCAAGAAGAGCCTCATCCTGTTCGGGCATGCCTTCCACGAGGGCGTGGTATGTCTTGTGGATTTCGCCGTCGCGCAGCATCTTGTTGAGTCGCTCGAGAGCCTTGGAGGTGCGGGCGAAGAGCACGATGCCGCTCACTGGGCGGTCGATACGGTGAACCACTCCGCAGAACACGTTGCCTGGTTTTGCGTATTTCTCCTTGATATATGCCTTCACCATCTCGGAGAGGGGAGTGTCGCCGGTCTTGTCGCCCTGCACAATCTCTCCGGCTTTTTTGTTGACGGCTATTATATGATTGTCCTCGTAGATTATATCCATGGTAAGAAACGATAATCAGTCGGAATCGGCTGAATAAGTGTAAAATAAAAAAACAGATTTGGAAGAGAATCCAAATCTGTTGATGGTGGCGGGGGCAGGACTCGAACCTGCGACCTTTGGGTTATGAGCCCAACGAGCTACCACTGCTCCACCCCGCGGTGTCATTTACGGGTGCAAAATTATAGTTTTCCGGTGATATGGCCAAATTTTTCTGCTGAAAAACATACACTATTAACATTATTTAACACATTTTCAGCTTCGAAGAGCCCAATCATATTTATATATCAAAATTTATATCGGCAAATTTTGGAGTTGGAATAATTATTAAGACCCCATCCCACAAAAAATGTTAATGCAGGGGTCGCAGATGTGCCTCAT
>CAJLTZ010000064.1 GCA_905209725.1 uncultured Muribaculaceae bacterium | reverse complement strand
CTCGAAAATACGCCGCCCCTGCGTTAACATTTTTTGTGGGATGGGGTCTTAATCTTCGTCATCATCGTCGTCTTCCCAGTCGAGGAAGAAGGTGTCGGCATATGAGTCCTCACGGAAGCGGGCCATCTCGCGGCCTTCGCGCTTAGTGGGACGCCCAAGTCCCTTGCGGCGGTCCACAAACCCCGAGATGCGCGTCATCTCCAGCAAATCATACTGTGCCTGCGGAGTGAGATTCTCCAGATACTCGGGCACGAGACGCGCCCCCAACCTGTTCTGCGTCACCTGCTTCACGCGGAAGGTATATGTGATTGGCGGCTTGCGCACTTCCACCACATCCCCCTCCTTGAGCATGCGCGAGGGTTTCACTGCCGCGCCACCCATCGTGACACGACCCTTCTTGCAGGCATCCGTAGCGACGGTGCGCGTCTTGAACACACGCATCGCCCACAGCCATTTATCCACTCTTACTTCTGCCATCTATCAAATTCTTTTCATCCGAAGCACTTCCTTATTCTGCGAGTCGAAGAATATCACCTCCGAACGAGAAACCGGCTTGGCTGCCGACACTTCCTCAAGCGCCACAATCAGCGCCGTCTCATGGTTGATCTGGTCGGGGCAAGCCATCCTCGTGGTGGCTATCGCGCTGAAGGATATCGAATTGGCCGCATCCATATCAATCTCCACACGGCCGTTGAGAATATTGCAGCCGGTGTTGCCATGCAATTTGCCCTCGTCGATGTCAATCACGAAATCCATATCGGGCACATCCACAGCGTGTCCGTCAATCGACGTCACATGCCATGTGCCTGTAAGAAAGTCAAAATTCTGATGCATCAGGCGCATCACCTCGTTGTGTGCCTCATCATAGAAGTAGAGGTAATAGTCTGAGTCGTTGATGCTCCACGAATAATATTTCGTAGCGCCGAGGGCTGTATTGATTTCATAGTCGGTGAGACCCTCCTTGTGGCAGAGCATCATCGTGGAAGCAAGCTCCGAGAAGGAGATTGTGGAGTCGGCGGCATTATATGTATAGGTGGCGTTGAGCACATTGCAACCATTGTTGCCATATACGCGCTTCTCCTCAGGCACGAATTTGAGGAAGGGAGCCTTCTCCCCTACGGCATCCTTGCCATATACCGTCTCAATGGCCCAGTCGCCCTTTACCACGCCTTTCTTTATCTCCTCGGAGGTATACATCTTCTGCTCAGCCTTGCGGGCGATATTCTCGCGGTCGTGAGGCAGAGTGGCCTGCGGTTTTACAGCCTTCTTTCCGCCCAGAGCGGAGCAACCGGCGCCCATCAGGGCGAGAGCTGCAATCATCATTCCTATAGCGATCTTTTTCATCCTTTTCTATTTTTTTATAAATACAACATTCTTTTAGACCAGATTATCTCAAAAAGTTTAAGACACCGAAGATGGGCACTGCTTCAGTCGGCCCAGTGTCGCCGCATTGGATACTTCGTAGGCCGCAGCAGCAAGCGCAGCGACGTGCTGTAGAAGAGATAGTTCCAAAACCAGTTCATCAGCACCGAGAGCTTGTTTCTCATCCCCAAGATAGAGATGAGATGAATCATCAGCCACACAAGCCATGCGAAACTCCCCCCGAAACTCATCTTCGGCAAGTCGGCCACATCCTTGTTCTTCCCCACCGTGGCCATCGAGCCCTTGTCGCGATAGCGGAATCTGGATACAAACTCACCCTTGTTCAGGTTTTTTGCAAGGTTGCGTGCCTGCTGGATGGCCGGCTGGGCCATCTGCGGATGTCCGCAGGGATAGTCGTCGGTGATCATCAGCGCCACATCGCCAATGGCACAGATGCTGTCCTCGAAACCTTTCACCCTGTTGAATTCATCCACCAGAATCCTGCCCCCGTGGCCAACTGCTTTCTGCGGCATCCCAGGAATCGGTTCACCCTTCACGCCGGCCGTCCAGATAAGAGTCTCGAAATATTCGCGGTGTCCGTCGGCGAATGTAACATATTTATCTTCATAGCCCTTCATGGCAGTGTTGAGTCGCACATTCACCATTAGCTTCTCAAGATATTTCAGCGCACGCTTCTGCGAAGCCGGGCGCATGGCGCTCAGAAGCACCGGCGCGGCCTCCACAAGTGTAATTTTCACATCGTCGGGATTCAGCTCAGGATATTCCTTGGGGAGCACATACTTCTTCATCTCTCCGATGGCGCCGGCAATCTCCACTCCCGACGGTCCGCCGCCCACCACAAGAAATGACAGCAGTTCCTGCCGCCGCTTCGGGTCTTTACATAATGCCCCCCGCTCCAGGCGGTCGAGCACCTCGTCGCGGGTATGGGCTGCCTGCGCCACCGTCTTTATGCCGAACGTCTCCTTGTCGAGCCCTTCCATCCCGAAATAATTGTTTGTGCTGCCGGCGGCAATCACAAGCCGGTCGTATGAAAGGGTCTCATAACTGGTGGTTACTGTCTTCGCAACCGGATCAATTCCCTTCACATGCCCCATATGATACCTCACATTCCGCAACTTGCGCATCTCGCGGCGGAATGGGAAACAGATATTGGCAGGCACAAGGCCCGACGAGGCTATCTGATAGAAAAGAGGTGGGAAACAATGGAAATTGTCCCGGTCGATGAGACTCACCTCATAGCGGCTCGTATCGATATGACGGCTGAGATTGAGCCCTGCGAATCCTCCGCCGATGACAACTATTTTTTCCATACTTATATAACAATATCCGCCGAAAAATGTTAGTTTTGCATTATGAATCAATTCCCGGACAAAAAATCCGCATTAACAAGCCTTCTAAAGAGCCTCTCCACAGCCGTGGCAATGCTGCTTGCTGCGTTGCTTTTCGCAGTGCCGACACGCGCACAGGTCAACGCCGAGCAGGTGCTCAACATCGGGCGCAACGTGCTCTCGATGGACGACTATATGTTGGCAATCCAGTATTTCAACCAGGCCATAAAGGCCAAGCCATATCTGTCCGACCCATATTTCTTCCGCGCCCTCGCCAAACTGGAACTCGAGGACTACAAGGGTGCCGAGGAGGACTGCTCGCTGGCCATTGAACGAAATAAGTTCAAGACTGAAAGCTATAAGTTGCGCGGCTTTGCCCGCCAGTTCTTAGGGAAGGACTCCCTGGCGATTGCCGACTATAATGTGGGTCTCCGATTTAATCCGCAGGATAAATATTTCCTTTACTATAAGTCGGTGGCGCAGACGGAACTGAGCGACTGGGCCGGCGCCGACTCCACCTTCAATGTACTCCTGCGCCTCTATCCGGGATTTGACGAGGGGCACACGGCCCGTGGCCGCATGCAGGTGCTTCGCGGCGACACCGTGGGAGCGCTCGAAAGCCTCTCGCGTGCCATCTCGATTTCGGGCAATGCGCTGCAGCCATTCCTACTGCGCGCCGAAATCAAGTCGAAACAGCGCGACTGGCAGGGCGCACTCGAGGATATGGACCGCGCCGTGAAACTGAAACCGCATGAGGCCGACCTTTATGTCAACCGTGCCTTCGTGCGCTATAACCTCGATGATTTCTTCGGCGCCATGGCCGACTATAATTATGCCCTCGACCTCGACGCACTGAATTACAATGCGCTCTTCAACCGCGCCCTGCTCCGCTATGAGGTGAAGGACCTCAACCGAGCCGCAGCGGATTTCGAGGCTGTGCTCAAAATGCGCCCCGACAATTTCCACGCCCTTTATAATTTAGGTCTGGTAAATCTGGAACGTGGCAAGAACCGGCAGGCCCTTGAGAATTTCAATGCCATCGCCCGCCGATATCCACGCTTCTACCCCGTATATTACGCCCGAGCCGAGGCTTTCCGCAATCTTGGCGACATGCGTCAGGCCATGATGAATGTGCACCATGCCGACGAACTCGTGAAGGGATATGTGAAGAATCCGGAACGCAACCCTCTTGACCGTCCCACAATCCAGCAAGGGGAGGCAAACACCGGCAACGACCATCGCACCGGCGATGCAGAAGAGGATGAGACTAAGGTGATGGAGCGCTTCAACCAGCTCGTCACCGTGGGCGCCACCTCGGAGTCGTCGCTCAGTTATAACGACCGCATCAAGGGACGAGTGCAAGACCGCGACCTCGCCGTTGAACCGGAGCCGTCCTACGCCCTCTCCTTCCTCCAGCCGGGCAAGAAACTGCGCCAGACGTCGAATTATTTCCGAGAACTCGATGATTTCAACCAGCGCGGATATATCTCCGACCGCCTGCATCTCTCGGCGGGAATGCCAAGCATTCAGGACGACAGGCAGTATGAAGCCGTGTTCGCTCTTGCCGAGCGCTACCAGCAGGCTGCCACGGGCGCCAAGGGACGACCTGCCGACTGGCTCGCTTTGGGCGTGGCCCGCACGATGCTCAAGGATTATGACGCAGCCATCGACGCGTTCAACAAGGCAATCAATTCGAGTCCCGATTTCGCTGTGGCCTATATGGCCCGCGCCTATGCCCGCCAGGCCAAAGGCACACCCGCCGACCGGCAACTGTCCATTGCCGACTATCAGCAGTCGCTCCGCATCAATCCCCGCCTCGTGTTCGCTTGGTTCAATCAGGGCAATATGCGTTACAACAGCGGCGACTATACATCGGCCATCGAATGCTATTCAAAGGCCATCGACACCGACGCATCATTCGGCGAGGCATATTATAACCGCGGCATCGCCTACCTGCGCATGGGCAACAAACGCCTCGCATTCTCCGACCTTTCAAAAGCCGGAGAACTCGGCGTCGTTCCCTCCTACAATCTCCTCAAGCGCATGAAATAAACGCATATAATATTGAATTTTGAATGTTGAATGTTGAATTGTCACAACTCATAATTCAAAATTCAAAATTAGTGGTTGAAGTGTGTCATGGCGAAGTCGGGGCCTGACAGACAGTATGCCTTGACGCATTCCGCCGCCTTCTCAAGTTTTTCGGGCATCTGCGCCATCTCCTCCTCGGGGAAACGTCCCAACACATAGTCGATCTGGCCTCCGCGCGGGAAGTCGTTGCCCACGCCGAAGCGAAGGCGCGCATAATTGCTGTTGCCGAGTTGCTCGGCGATATTCTTCAGTCCGTTGTGGCCTGCATCCGAACCCTGCTTGCGCAGGCGTATCACGCCGAAAGGTAGCGCTATGTCATCGACCACCACAAGCAGATTCTGCAGCGGGAGTTTCTCCTTGTTCATCCAATAGCGCACTGCCACGCCGCTGAGGTTCATGAATGTGGAGGGCTTCAGTACGAGCAGTTCACAGTTCTTCACCTTGACAATGGCCATCATGCCATAGCGGCACGACTGGAACTGCACGCCGGCGTCGGCCGCAAGGCGGTCGGCCACCATGAAACCGGCATTATGACGTGTGCCCTCATATTCGGGGCCGATGTTGCCAAGACATGTAATCAGGAATCTCTTCATATCGGAATCTCGTTCGGGTTCGGCCTGTCGCCGCCCGAACAATCGCTTAAAAATATTCATATTCAATCAGAGCCCAAAATCCATAAAAAAGCACATCATGCCCTCCTGCAATGGAAAGCATGATGTGTGAAACGTATTTGAGCAGTCGGGTGGATTACTCTGTAGCGGCCTTTGCTGCGGCGCCACGTGCGGCACGTGTGAGCTGCACGGCGCAAACCACTGCGTTTTTCGCATTCATCAGCTCGAGACCCTCGAAATGGAGGTCGCCTACTGCAAGCGACTTGCCAAGCTGCAGGTTGTCAACATTGACCACCAGACGCTCGGGAATCTCGGAATATACTGCTTTCACTTTCAGCTTACGCATCGACAGCGTGAGCTTACCACCGGCTTTTACACCCTCGGCGTGACCCTCGATCTTGACGGGAACCTCCATCACGATGGGCTTGTCGGGATATACCTGAAGGAAGTCGATGTGAAGAAGAGTGTCCTTCACGGGCTGGAACTGAAGTTCTTTCATCACTGCCTTCACTTCCTCGCCATTGAGAGTGATGTCCACCTCGAAGATGTCGGGGGTATAGATGAGCTTGCGCACATCCTCGGCGTTTACTGTGATGTCGGTAGTGATCATGCCGCGCTTTGCATCAAGCTCCACGATCTTCTGACCGGGCTTGAGAGTGCCGTTGAAAGGAAGCTCTACAAGTGCGCCACCATTGATCACTGCGGGAATCTTTCCCTCTTTACGCAAAGCCTTTACCGACTTCTTGCCAAGCTCCGTGCGGGGCTCGGCTGCTAACTGGAATTTTTTCATCTTTTTAAAATTGTGTTACTCAAAATAAGTTTGCTCCGATGCAACAAAGCTCGGGGAGCGGACACCCGCACGGGATGCCAACAAATTTCCCATCACACTGTTTGCCCTAAAGCGCCGCAAAGTTAACACTTTATCCCGACACCCGCAAATCTCCCCGCCAAAAAAGTTTATCGGAGGATGAGCATGGCGTCGCCATAGGCGCCAAACTGGTATTTCTCCTTGACGGCCACGTCGTAGGCGTGCATCACAAGGTCGTAGCCTCCGAAGGCTGCCACCATCATCAGCATCGTGTTGTAGGGCATGTGGAAGTTCGATACCATCGCGTTGGCCACTGTGAAGTCGTAGGGCGGGAAGATAAACTTGTTGGTCCAGCCCTCGAAGGTCATCAGATGTCCGTTCATGCACACGGCGCTTGCCATGGCACGCAACGTGGATGTGCCCACGGCACATACCATCTTGCCATTGTCCTTGGCCTTGTTCACCATGCTCACCAGTTCCTCGTCGACAAATACCTCCTCGGAGTCCATGCGGTGCTTCGTAAGATCCTCCACATCAATCTCCTTATAGTTGCCACGACCGGAATGAAGCGTGAGGAAACCGCGTTCCACACCCTTGATCTCGAGGCGTTTCATCAGTTCGCGGCTGAAATGCAGTCCGGCGGCAGGCGCCATCACGGCTCCCTCCTTGCGCGCGAAGATACACTGGTAGCGCTCGGCATCCCATTCCTCCACGGGGCGCTTGATATATTCAGGCAGCGGAGTGAGGCCCATCGAATAGAGCGTCTCCTTGAACTCATCGTGTGGGCCGTCGTAGAGGAAACGGAGCGTACGTCCACGCGAGGTGGTGTTGTCAATCACCTCGGCCACCATCGAATCATCCTCGCCGAAATAGAGTTTGTTGCCGATGCGTATCTTACGCGCCGGCTCCACGAGAACATCCCAGAGGCGGTTTTCCTCATTGAGCTCGCGCAGCAGGAAAACCTCGATGCAGGCGCCGGTCTTCTCCTTGTTGCCGTAAAGACGCGCCGGGAACACCTTCGTGTCGTTGAACACCATCACGTCGCCCTCGTCGAAATAATTGATTATCTCCTTAAAGATATGGTGCGAGATCTCTCCTGTGCGGCGGTCCACCACCATCATGCGGCATTCATCCCTGTTTTCGGAAGGGGTCTGGGCAATGAGATCTTCGGGAAGTTTGAATTTGAATTGAGACAGTTTCATTCTTTCTGTGTCTGCGGCCGCAGCGCGTGCGGCCAGATGTGTTATTTCTGATTAGGTTGCGGCTGATAGCCGTCGGGAAAAGTCACTTCGCAGGAGGAAATCAGGTCCACGGCTTCCTGAATCGAGAGGCATCGGTCGATGGTCACGTCGCCCACCCTCGTGCGTCTGAGCGCCGTGAGATGAGCGCCACTCTGCAGGGCCTCGCCGATATCGCGGGCAAGCGCCCGGATATATGTGCCCTTGCTGCAGAGCACCCTCAGCGTCACCTTCGGCAAATCCATATTCACCACCTCTATCTCCCTTATTTCAAGAGGCTTCGCCTTGAGTTCCACCTCCGCACCCTTGCGGGCGTATTTATATGCGCGCTTGCCGTCGACCTTCACTGCGGAAAACACCGGAGGCACCTGCATCACATGGCCCCGCAGCTTGTCGAGCACCCTGTCGATAGCCTCGCGCGTGATATGCTCCCATGGATAGCGGGCGTCAATCTCCGTCTCCAGGTCGAACGACGGCGTCGTGGCGCCCAATGTCACCTCGGCCACATACTCCTTCATGCCCTCCTGCAGCGCCGTAATGCTGCGGGTGGCCCGGCCGGTGCATATCACAAGCACTCCCGTGGCCAGAGGATCGAGCGTGCCGGCATGCCCCACCTTGAAGCGCTTCATGCCAAGGCGACGCTGTATGGCGCCCCGCACCCGCTTCACCGCGTCAAAACTCGTCCAGCCAAGCGGTTTGTCGATTCCTATTATCTCTCCGGATACAAAATCCATCTTTTATCTCTTATCTTTTGGGCTGACACCTTAGCATTTCTCCTAATGGAATAATACTCCCTGCCCCTTACCAGAGGATGCAGATCACGCCCATTATCACGCAATAGATGGCAAACCAGTAGAGTTTGCCCTTCTTCACTATGCTGAGCATCCACGAGCAGGCCGCGCATCCCACTGCAAAGGCCGACACGAAACCGACCACCAGCGCCAGCACGCCGGTCTCCGCCTGCGCGGCATATTCGGGCGACATCATATCCTTGATACTCAGCAGCATCTCTCCCAATATGGGGATAATCACCATCAGGAAGGAGAACTGCGCCACTCGGTCGCGACGGTCGCCAAGCATGATGCCCGTGGCGATTGTAGTGCCTGAGCGGCTCAGACCCGGCAACACTGCCACTGCCTGACCAAGGCCGATCACAATGGCATCCCACCAGCTTATCTCCCTGCCCTGCGAAGCATTGAGCAATTCCGCCCCGCTACGGCTGGCACGCAGGTCGCTGATATGCGCGAAAAGAAGCAACGCCGCTGTAACACACAGGCAGATTCCCACTATCAGCAGTCCCGAGGAGAAGATATTCTCCACCGCCTCCTTGAAGAAGAAACCAACGATGGCCACCGGTATGCAAGACACCAACAGCTTGCACACATAATAGAAGTCGCTGTCGCGCTTCCATGTGAAGAAACTCACTATCAGTCTGCGGAACATCGGCCAAAGCACCACGATAGTGCTCAGCACCGTGGCCGCATGGACCACGACGTCAAACTGCAGGTTCTCGTCGGCCGGAAGGTCGATGCCTAAGATATCCTTGAAAATCTCGAGATGGCCACTGGAACTTACGGGCAGATACTCCGTGAGCCCCTGCACAATGCCAAGAATCAGAGCGTCAAGCCATTCCATCCTTATTCTCTTTATTCTCCTTTTTTGCCTTGCGGACCGCGCATTTTTCCGGCGACCAGATGATGGCAAATGCCATGAGCAGGAATCCCAAGAATGTGATTGTCGGTCCCACCACAATGCGGCGCACGCTGAAAATGTCGGGACTGAACACGTTGGGATCATCACTGCCGCCGCCGCTCATCAGCACGAAACCGATGATGATAAGCGCCACGCAGCCCCCCATCAGCCAGAAATTCACCTTCGTGAAGGGGCGCTGTGCCTCGGGCATCCGGGCTATATCATTGTTTTTTAAATCAAAAATCTTTGACATCTCGTTCTATATTAGTCTAAACAACCTCTTGTATGAGTTTTATACCACTAAAGGTCTAACCACCTTAGCGGAAGAGCTGATCATAGTCTTTACGAAGGTATTTGTTAGCGGCCAGCCATGCTGCCAAGGTGCAGAGCGCCATCCCGAGGGCAAGGATTGCCACTCCGAGGCAGATATACATCTGCCAGTCGATGAGCGTGGCCATGCTGAGCATGCCGCTCTTGTCGGCGGCGAGCACCCCGATTGCCAGCAACGTCACTGCCAGAAGCCCGGCCACAAGCCCCGAAAGCAGATTGCTCGTCACCACCGGACGGCGTATGAATCCGTCGGTGGCACCCACAAGCTGCATCGTATGTATCGAGAAACGACGCGAATAGATGGTAAGCCTTACCGTATTGTTGATGAGCACGAAAGAGATTATCAGCATGATTGCGGCCACGATGGCAAGCCCTAACGAAAGCCGCGCGATATTCTCGTTCATCGAGTCAACCATCTCGGCATCAGGCGATGACACGGCTTCCACCTCCGGCATCTTCTCCAGCTGGCTTGCAATCTGTCGCAGCCCGGATGCCGAGGCATAGTCGGCCTTCACCGAAAATGAGATTTCCGGACTCAAGGGATTCACGCCGAAAAGGGCCTGAAGGTCCTCCCCGGTGTCGGCTGTCCAGTTGGCCAACGCCTCCTCCTTGGTGATCACCCTGACATTCTGCGCATAAGGCTTCGCGGCAATCTCCTTGCCGATCTGCGCGGCCTGCGCGTTGCTCACACTGTCGCCGAGCACGGCGCTAAGTTCTATCCTCTCCTTCAGACGGCGGGTCTCACCCTCCGCCCCCAGCCATATCAGCGCCACTATCCCCACAAGCAGAAGCACCAAGGTGACGCTTACCACCGTGGTGAGATGTGCGGCCCAATATGATATCTTTATCTCTTTGTTATTCTCTTTCATGTGCGATTTGGCGCATCCCGTGCGCCCTCCTGCCCTCCGGATTGCTGACGCGCATCCCGGATGGAAATGCAAAGTTAATAAATATTACCCCCCGTTGTCAATAGCAAACACCCTCTTTTTTGCTTATAAGCATTATATTTACACATTTTTTGAGTAATTTTGCATTGAAAACATATATTTTCCCGGAATGAGCAGCAACCAATTCAGTCTCAAGGCAGCCTATCACACCCTCGGCTGCAAACTAAATTTCTCGGAGACCTCAACTATCGGACGTCTTCTCTCTGAGCGCGGCATCGAGACAGCCGCCCATGGAGAGCGCCCCGACATCATCGTGGTCAACACCTGTTCCGTCACCGAGACAGCCGACAAGAAAGGTCGCCAGCTAATCCGCCGTCTCGCCAAGGAATGGCCCGACGCCACGCTGGTGGTGACAGGCTGCTATGCCCAGCTGAAACCGGAGGAGGTCGCCTCGATGCAGGGGGTAGACATTGTGCTCGGCGCCAATGAAAAATTGCGCATCGCCACTTTCCTCGACGAATGGACCGCCAGCCGCCGCCAGCACGTGCAGACCACTCCCCCACTGCAAATCACCGATTTCCAGCCCTCATGCGAACGCGGCGACCGCACCCGCTATTTCCTCAAGGTGCAGGACGGCTGCGACTATTTCTGCACTTACTGCACAATCCCCTTCGCCCGCGGCCGCTCCCGCTCCGGCTCCATAGCCCAGCTCACCGACATTGCCCGCCAGGTGGCCGATGAAGGGGGCAAGGAGATTGTAATCACCGGCGTCAATATCGGCGACTTCGGCCGCACCACAGGCGAGTCGCTCCTCGACCTCTTCAAGAGCCTCGACAGCGTGGCGGGAATCGAACGATACCGAATCTCATCCATTGAGCCCAACCTTCTCTCAGAAGAGATAATCCGCTGGCTGGCCGCCGACAGCCGCGCCTTCATGCCCCATTTCCACATCCCGCTCCAGGCGGGCAGCGATGAGGTGCTCCGCATGATGGCGCGCCGATACAACACCGACCTGTTTGCTTCCCGCATCAGCCTTATCCGCCAGTTGATTCCCCACGCTTTCATCGGCGTCGACGTGATTGCAGGCGCTCGCGGCGAAACGCCGGAACTCTGGCAGCAAGGACGCTATTTCATCGAGTCGCTCCCCGTGACGCGACTCCATGTGTTCCCCTACTCGGAACGCCCCGGCACCCGCGCCCTCGGCATCGACTACATCGTTGACCCCGCCGAACGCCACCGCCGCACCCAGCAACTGATTGAAATCTCCGACCATAAACTCGAAGCTTTCGTGAATTCGCAGATTGGGCGCACCACGCAGGTGCTTTGGGAACACCCCACTCATGGAGGCGACTTAATGCACGGATTCACAGACAACTACGTCAGAATCCAGATGCCGTTCCGCCCCGAACTCGTCAACACCCTCTCCCCCGTGACCATCTCCCCCGATAATCTCGCCCCCAGCAGTAATCCCCTTTCTGATTGATGATTGACGATTCTATGAAGAAACTTGCTGTTATAATTCTCAACTGGAACGGACGCCATTTGCTGGAGCGTTTCCTGCCGGGCGTCGTGGCCGACACGCAGGGCCCCGACTCCGACGCCGAGGTGGTGGTGGCCGACAATGGAAGCACCGACGATTCGCTTCCCTGGCTCGCCGGGCATTTCCCCGACGTGCGGGTGATTGCCCTGGATAAGAATTACGGTTTTGCCGAGGGCTACAATCGTGCCATCGAGCACGTGGAGCACCCCTATGTCTGTCTGCTCAACGATGACGTGGAGACCACTCCCGGTTGGTGGCAGCCTCTGCTCGCTTTCCTCGAGACAAATCCAGATGTGGGCGCCGTGCAACCGAAAATCCGAAGCCTGCGCCAGCGCGACTGCTTCGAATATGCCGGTGCCGCAGGCGGATATATCGACAATTTGGGTTATCCGTTCTGCCGCGGCCGCCTCTTCGATTCCATCGAGAAGGACGAGGGGCAATACGACGGCCCAGCCGCCGAAGTGGCCTGGGCTTCGGGGGCCTGCCTGATGATGCCGCGGAAAGTTTACACCGACCTTGGGGGCCTCGACCCCAAATTCTTCGCCCACATGGAGGAGATCGACCTTTGCGTGCGTACGCGTATGCGCGGTATGCGCGTGTGCGCGCTTTCAGATTCTATTGTATATCATCTCGGGGGCGCCTCACTCGCGCAGGGCAACCCGCAGAAAACATATCTCAATTTCCGCAATAATCTTCTTTTGCTTCACAAGAACCTGCCGAAGAGCCGCAGCCGTGGCCTGCTGATCAGGCGTCGCCTTGCCGACACCCTCGCTTTCGGCATGTTCCTGATCAAAGGCGACCTGAAGAATGCCAAGGCCGTGCTACGCGCCCACCGCGACTTCCGCCGGATGCGCCGCGACTACCCTGCCCCGGAATGCGCCGACATCTTCCCGCATCTCCCCGGCACCGGCCGCTCCGCTATCTGGGCCCGCCACGTGAAGCGCCGGAAGCGATTGATAATTGATGATTGATGATTTCACCAATTCAAAATTCAAAATTGAATGAAAAGGCCTTTAATATTAGTAAGTAACGACGACAGCATCGCAGCCCGCGGCGTGCATGAACTCATCGACCGCCTTGTCACCCTTGGTGACGTGGTGGCCGTATGCCCCAAATTTCCCCACTCCGGCCAGTCGATGGCAATCACCATCGCCGAGCCGCTGCGCATCGACACACTCCCCGACTATCACGGCGCAAAGATGTATGCCGTAAACGGCACCCCCGTCGATTGCATCAAGCTCTCCATCCACCACCTGCTGCCCCGCAAACCCGACCTTGTGGTGGCAGGCATCAACCATGGCAGCAACGCAGCAGTGAATGTGCTTTATTCCGGCACGATGGGCGCAGCCATGGAAGGCACTGTGTTCGGCTGTCCGTCGGTCGGGTTTTCGCTCACCGACCATAGTCCGGAGGCCGACTTCACACCCTGCTTTCCGGCCGTGACACATCTTTGCCGCGCCATGCTCCAGCACGGCATGCCCGAATCCGTATGCCTCAATGTCAACGTGCCGGCCATCCACGAGGTGCCACGCGAAATGCGCCTCTGCACCCCCTGCCGCGGCAGCTGGAACGACGAATACCAGGAATACATCGACCCCAGCGGCAAAAAATTCTACCTCCTCACCGGCAAATATGTCAACGAAGAACCCGACAATCCCAACACCGATGAGTATGCTCTGGCACACGGAATCATCTCTGTGACGCTTGCGCACATCGAACGAGGTAGCGCAAAAAATGCGCAAATTCCATGGTTGGAGACCGAAATTGGGGCCTACAATTCTGCGCAATATTAACCAAACATCTCACAATATGACCAATTTTTAACAATTTTAACATTTAACTTTGAAAATAATTTAAAAATGTGTTAAATGTTGCCCATAAAAATTTGGTCACGGCGAGAATTCTATATAACTTTGCAGTGCTTCATTCAGAGGCGCTGAGCACTTGATAGTTGTTGCTGCAGCGCCAAGGCAGAGAAAGTAGTAAATCGCATATATCGTTTCATTGACAATTTATTGTTGCATTAGTAAAGTTATGGATTAATAGTTAAAATTAGAATTAGGACCCACGGTTTTATTGCGAATTGATTTCGCGGTAGGCCGGAAAGCAGCAGCGCAGTGATGCGCTGCTGTTTTCCGTTATAGGCCCTTCATCTTCCCGGATTTTATTATCTTTGCAAGGCCAAGTTGGCCGCGATTGTCTCTTGGTTGTGTGAGCAAACTTCGTTTGCGCAAAAGCGAAAAAAATGATTCTATGAATTCAATCCGTTATATCTGGCATGATTGCTATGTGGTGGAGCTTTCCTCCGCCACGCTTATCTTCGACTATTGGAAAGACCCCCTGCATTGTCTCGACATCTCCTCATTGCGCCCTGAGTTGCCGCTGTTCGTTCTCGTGAGCCACGGCCATAAGGACCATTTCAATCCCGAGATATTCCGCTGGGCGCAGATCCATCCCGATGTGCATTTCATAGTAAGCAAAGATGTGTGGATGCGCTCGCGCCATGTGGCCTCTCCCACATCAGTCTACAAAGGCCCGCATATCAGCCCTGACCGTCTTATCCCACTCAAACCCGGCGAATCAATATCCTTCCCACAAAAAGATGGCTGCAAAATTACTGTGAAGGCTTTCCCCTCCACCGATATCGGCAACAGTTACCTTGTGGGATGCGATGACAAGCGCATCTTCCACGCCGGCGACCTGAACGACTGGATCTGGGACGATGACACTCCCGCCGAAGCCGAGGCGATGCAGACAGCCTTCAACCAAGCCCTCGACGATATCAGGGCTTGGATGGAATCGCATCCCCGCCCGAATGCACTGGAAATCGACATAGCATTCTTCCCCATAGATGGCCGCCTCGGAGGCGATTACGCCCGAGGCGCCCGACAATTCTGCCGGCAATTCAGCATCGGCACATTCCTCCCCATGCATTTTGCCCTTGACAAGGCTTAGCCTACATTATTCATAGGGGTAGGTCGATGAACATGGCTATGGCTGGACACCGAGGCAATGCGTAGTAATTTCAATCGGGCATGATA
>CAJLTZ010000063.1 GCA_905209725.1 uncultured Muribaculaceae bacterium | reverse complement strand
GCATCAAAAATCGGTCGCCCCTGCATTAACATTTTTTATGGGATGGGGTCTTAATGCCTATCTCAATACAATATTGCGGCTTGCGTGAAAGATGCAAGCCGCAATTTGATTTGCATAATGAGGTAAACTTTTGTATTTTTGTAGTGTTTATTCGATAAAAGTATGACCCATCAATAGATTAAATAATTTCGGTGTCATAATTAACCCTGAAAATCTTTAAGTAAAGCATGAGAAATCTTCGTGTTTCATTGTTGACACTCCCTTTGGCTATGGCAGCATTGACCCTTACCCCTGCGGCCGCTCAGACCAACAGCACCTTCGACGAGCAGTTCATCTCCTATCCCACTTACAACGGCGACGACCTCGAACTGACCGTAAACGCCACCGGCACACACTTCCGCCTCTGGAGCCCCAAGGCACAGGAGGTGCGCGTGAACCTCTACAACGACGGCCATACCGGCAAAGCCTACAAGACTATTACGATGAAGGCCTCCGACAATGGCACCTGGACCGCCTCCGTACCCGAAAAACTCTACGGGAAGTTCTACACCTTCCAAGTGTTCCAGAACGGCAAATGGCTTGACGAGACCCCTGGTGTATGGGCCAAAGCCGTAGGCGTCAACGGCAAGCGTGCCGCTATCATCGACTTCGCCTCAACCAACCCCGAAGGCTGGGCATCCGACAAAGGCCCCGAGGTGAAAAACTTCACCGACGTGGTGCTCTATGAAATGCACCACCGCGACATGTCGATGCACCCCTCCTCCGGCATCGCCAGCAAGGGCAAATTCCTCGCCCTCACTGAGGATGGCACCGTGACTCCCCTCGGTGAGAAAACCGGCATCGACCACCTCAAGGAACTCGGCGTGACCCATGTGCATATCCTCCCCAGCTACGACTATAACTCTGTGGATGAGATGAATCTGCAGGAAAACCAGTACAACTGGGGCTACGACCCTCAGAACTACAATGTTCCCGAGGGCAGCTACTCCACCAACCCCTCCGACCCCGCCACCCGCGTGCGCGAGATGAAGGAGATGATCAAGGCGCTCCACGACGCCGGTATCGGCGTCGTGATGGATGTCGTATACAACCACACGGCCGAGAACGACGGCTCCAACTTCGAACTGACCACTCCCGGCTATTACCACCGCCACTGGAACGACGGCCGCTATTCCGACGCCTCCGGTTGCGGAAATGAGACAGCCTCCGACCTCCAGCAGATGCGCGACTTCATAATCAACTCCTCAAAATACTGGGCCAAGGAATACCATGTGGATGGTTTCCGCTTCGACCTCATGGCCATCCACGACACAGAGACCATGAACCAGGTGGCTGCCGAACTGAAGAAGATCAACCCCTCCATCTTCATATATGGCGAGGGCTGGACAGCAGGCGACTCACCCCTGCAGCCCGAACGCCGAGCATTGAAAGAGAACGTGTCCAAGATGAAGGACATCGCCGTATTCTCCGACGACCTCCGCGACGCGGTGAAAGGTCATTACACCGATGCCGCCGACCGTGGATTCGCCACCGGAAAACCGGGCCTTGAGGAAACCGTAAAGATAGGTATCGTGGCCGCCACAGCCCATCCTCAGGTTGACTACAAGAAGGGTGCCAACAGCAAATTCCCCTATGCCAAGAGCCCTGAGATGATTGTCAACTATGTATCCTGCCACGACGACCTCACTCTCACCGACAAACTACGCAAGAGTATGGCCGGCGAAAGCGAGAAGAACATGCTCGACGCCGCCAAACTCGCCCAGACCATCGTGTTCACCTCGCAGGGCACACCATTCATGTTTGCAGGCGAGGAAGTGTTCCGCGACAAGAAGGGGGTTCACAACTCATTTAAGAGCCCTGACTCCATCAACGCCATCGACTGGAACAACAAAACCAAATATCGCGACCAGTTTGACTATTACCGCGAACTCGTGAAACTCCGCAAGGCTCATCCAGCCTTCCGCATGACCACTGCCGCCGACATCGCCAAAAATCTAAAATTCGACAAGATTGACAGCAAGAAGACACCCAACATCATCAGTTACTCGCTGCTCAACCATGCCAACGGCGACGAGTGGGGAGAGATAAAACTGGTGTTCAACGGCGCCTCGCATCCCCAGACCGTCAACATAAAGAAGGGCGACTGGAAAATAATAGCCATGGACGGGAAGATCTCCGCCGAGGGCGCCTTAGGCAAGACGCAGGGAGGCAAGATCACCCTCCACGCCTACACCGCCCTCATCCTCGCCCGCGACTGATGTAAATTTGAATGACGTAAATTCTAATGATAACAAAAAGGGGGACAATCACGTCCCCCTTTTGTTATCTGTCATAGGTGTCATCAGAACCCGAATCCTCCTCCTCCTCCTCCGGGGCGATTGCCTCCCGAGGTATATTGTGAAAGACTCACGCTTGTTCCCCCTGATACTGTGGCATCAATCTTGCCGGCGCCCCCGAAGTAATCGGTGCCTCCGCTTACAGTCACGCCAGACTTTAAGTTTGTGGGATGGGGTCTAATATGCAAGGGCGTCGCAGAACGACTATATCAGTTTTCGAGGAGGAGGATCTGGCGGGGCGCGAAGTGCATCTGCTCGGTAATGATCACATCTTCACCGGAAATCACATCATGGAGCTTCGTGCCGTATGGAAGAATCTCAAGCGTGCGCTCCATCGTGACATCAAGCGGCTTGTCGTTGCCGTTCATCAGAACTGTTACAGTCTTGTCGCCAAGTTTGCGCTGGTAGGCATATATGCCGTTCTGCGGCATGAAATGCTTCAGCGAGCCGCGCGCAATTACCTCATTTGCCGAGCCCTTGCGCCAGTTGAGCAACTTCGACATATAATCCCATGCCTCGTTCTGGATATCTGTGCGACCCTCAGAAGTAAACGCATTCACCTTATCGCCAGGGAATCCGCCGGGGAAGTCGCGGCGCACATAGCCGTCGCTACCCTCCTTCGAACCGTTCATTAGCAATTCCGTGCCATAATATAGTTGTGGAATGCCACGCGAGGTGAGGAGCAGCGTAATCGCCTGTTTCCATGCGCCCAAATCCTTCGGCATCTCGGCAAGGAAACGGTCGGTGTCATGATTGTCGAGGAAGGTCAGGATGCTCTGCGGATTCGGATAGAGGAAATCATTGGATAGATGGTCATAAACCTTGTTAAGGCCATTCCAGGGGTCGGTCTGCTTGTTGAAGGCATCACGGCCATTGATCACATAGAAGAAATCCATCACGCTGGGCAGATTGGTTTCCTGCGGATTAAGCTTGCTTCCCTTCTGCCAGAAAGCGCCTCCGGCCTCATTGCCATACCAGCACTCGCCCACGATATTCAGGTTGGGATATTCGCGAAGAACATCCTTTGCCCATTGCGACATCGCCTTCATGTCGGCATAGGGATATGTATCCATGCGGATGCCATTGATCTTCGACTGCTCTACCCACCATATCGAATTCTGAGTGAGATACTTCATCAGATGCGGATTGCGCTGATTGAGGTCGGGCATGGCAGACACGAACCAGCCGTTCACCGTGTGGTCAAGGTCATAATCCGACACATAAGGGTCGTGCACTGTGGTGAGTCGGTAATTGGTCATCACATCCCCCTCCGGATGGTTGAGCCAGTCGTTTGAGGGAAGGTCCTTCAGCCAGGGATGTGCGCTGCCGCAATGGTTGAAAATCATATCCATCACCACCTTCATCCCCTTTTTGTGGGCATCGGCGATAAGGGCGTCATACTCCCCGTTGGTGCCGAAGCGAGGGTCGATACGGTAATAGTCGGTGGTGGCATAGCCGTGGTACGAACCGCCCGGCATATCATTCTCGAGCACGGGGCAGAGCCAGATGGCTGTGACGCCGAGAGAATCGAGATAGGAGAGGTGGTCGCGCACACCCTGCATGTTGCCGCCGTGGCGGCCATTGGGATCGGAGCGGTCGGCGCCGACGGGGTAGGAGAGTCCCTTGGTTCCGGTGCATTGGGCATTCCCCTGCGCGAAGCGGTCGGGCATCAACAGATAGAGCACGTCGCCGGCGTCAAAGCCTTCGTAATCTTCGCCCCGGCGGTCGCGCGCCTTCAGTGTGTAAGCTAATTTATGCTTCTTGCCTGCAAGCTTATACGAGAAATTCAAGGTGCCGGGATTCGCATCCTTGCCGATGGTGAGATAGATAAACTTATAGTTGGGGGAATCGAGCTTCAACTGGCGGCCAATCTGCACGCCCGGATAGGAGAGAGAGAATTCGGCATTGCCGATATCCTTGCCTGAGAGCATCAGCTGGAGCGTGTCGTTGGCCATGCCGGTCCACCAGAAGGGCGGGTCAACACGGAGTTTTTCCGGAGTGGCGGCTCCGATATGGAAAGAGGCGCCGGCCACAAGACTGAGAGCGAAGGCCGCCATGGTCCTTAATGCATTCTTCATATTCGTGATTTTTCAAGAAAGTTTATAGAGAGTAATTACAATTGCTGGGTGTTCATCCTTACCGAATCGCGCACTTCGAGGGTGGGCGAAAGAAAGATGCTCGGTTGATTGGAGGAGAGTCCTAATATGAAATCCATCATTATCTTCACAGCTGTGACACCGATATCCTCGATAGGCTGACACACTCTTGTGATCGAGGGATTCAGATAATCGAGGAATACATTATTGTCGAACGATACGATTGACACATCATTCGGCACCCGGAGTCCATGCTGCTCGATAGCCTTCATCGACCCAAGGAGGATAGTGCTCGAGAGGGCGAGGATGGCCGTGAGCGGACGTCCAGACATCAACTCGAGTTTTGTCTCGATATATCCGTTCTGCACGGAATAGTCGTTGCCGCGTATATTTATCATATCCTTGAGTCCGGCCTTCTCCATGGCGTCGCTATATCCCTTCACGCGCATGCGCGAGGTAATAGAGGTCGGAGAGCCCTGGATACACATGATATTTCTATGCCCGTTGGCGATGAGAAGGTTTGTGGCCTCGAGCGCTCCGGCATAATTGTCGGTGGCTACATATGAGAGATCGGCGTCTTCATAATAACGGTCCACAAGCACGAGAGGTTTTTTATCGGCAATCTCGAGCAGGCGAGTCGGCGACTCAGAGCAGGGGGCCACAATGATGCCGTCCACATTGCGGGTGATAAGCGTGTCTAGCGCGGCATCCTCCTCGTGGGGATTCTCCACTGTGTCGATCACCATCACCGGATATGTGTATTTATGCGCCTCCCGGATGATGATGCTCGCGATATTGGCGAAGAATGGATTGTCGATGCGCGGCACCAGCAGCCCGATGGTATGCGTGGAGTTGCTGCCCAAATTTTGAGCGAAAATATTGGGCTTATAGTCAAACTCATCCACAGCCTTCAGCACGATGTCCTGCGAGGTCTTTTCTTTGTATCTCCATAGGGAGTCGAACCCTAATCGTCGGAACCGGAATCCGATATTCTATCCATTGAACTATGGAGACTCGCGGAATCGATTGTCTCGATTCCATTTGCAAAGTTAATACTTTCTGCGGAATATCTTGTTACTATCGCGCCAAAATTTTAATTTGGTGATAGGGCAGTCGCTCCGCGATATTCTTATTTGCGGAGGGCGGGGGTGATTACTTCCTCTATCAGAAGGTGGCGGACGCGGTTGGCGTCGCTGAGAGCAACGCGCTTCGGCAGTTCCGCTCCGAATTCTTTGCGTACTTTCGCTATCAGTTCGTCAGTGTATATGAGATAGCCCTCTTTCCGTGCCTTTCCTTCTCTTTCAAGAGATTCATCTCCCTCCTTGACCTCTTCGCTGACTACATCCTCTATGCCGTCGAGATAGATGGAGGCACGGTTGGCCCGGCGCATCTCTTCCATTGTGAAATCTGTGGTATCGAAATAGGCGGTCGGTTTGTCGCCGGTACCGTCTATTATGTATGGATAGCCACCGATCTCACCCTCCACTCCGGGAGTGTGAATCTTTATACGCCGGTGCTCGCGGAGCGCTCTTAGAATAGAATTGATGATGTCGAAATTGCTGGAGGCATTCATCATGTTGCGCTTCTGGTCGGAGGGCATCGCAATCGAGCACGCCTTGAGCAATGCCTCCAAATCTGGTTCCACTATCTCCCCTTTTACGCGGATTCGCAGCGGAAGTATCTGTCCCTCTGTGTGCCCTTCCTTGCTTATCACCACGTCGTGGAAATGACTGGCGGCAAGGGTTATGTCGATATCTTCGAGATTCTCCACATCGTAAAGACGTGCTATCTCGAATTTCATGCGCGGAAGGAGATGGTTGAGATTGCCGCTGCCGAAGTCGTATGTGGGGATGCCTGCGGCCTTAATCCATGGAATCACGGCGTCGGAATAAGATGTGTTGATGGAGATTGCCGTGGAATCTGCGCGTTGCATTGCGAGTGCGATATTGAGCGCATATTTCACCGACAATGGCGACCATATGCCATAGGCACGCAGGTGGTGCCAGGAGATGCTGCCATATTTCAGGCCTGCCACGGCGCGGCTTGAATTTACCACGAAATCGGGCTTATGACGGGAAATCTCGCGTGTAATCGAATCCACATCATCGAAGTCGCAACCGGCGGCTATGATGATTCTGCTGCGCAGCTGACGGCGTATGGCGGCGGCGGTACGGACGATATTGACATCGCTTGTGATCTTTTCCGCATTGCGCCCGCACACGATAATCTCGAGTTTCGGGTCGGCAAGGCTCACAAGATAGTCGAGCAGATAGAGGCCTACGCTGCCGAGTCCCATAATCATGATGCGCACGCGCTCGTCGGGATTCTCGATGCGCCGGCGCAATATATTTAGCTTTTGATTGATATCCATAATATTTTTATTTCAATTGAATGGGAGAGTGAGCGCCTTCGGGAGTCCCGTCCCAGATGCGGCGATAGTCGGCCACAGTGTTGCAGTTGTGCCAGGGCCAAACGGGGAGGATGCTGTATTGGTCAAGTGTGAGGGACCCGAAATAGCGCTGGATTATCTCAAGGTTTGTGCCCTCGATTTCGTGACCATTTCGGGGCGTGGCGGCCTGACGCAATTTCACCACGTCGGTAAATTTCCATATCTGTGCAGAATTGAATACGGCAAGGAATTCGCCGGGAATATCGAGCAGTGAGTGGCCTGTATCATAGCGATAGTTGGGATGTCCTTCCGGGTCTACATAAAGAGCCACAGCCTTGCGCGAGGTGATGAAGTCGCGGTTTACGGTGAGCACATCGCCCGTGGTGTCGCAGATGTTTCTGAAATCCTCGCGTGAATAGAAAAGGTCGCCCTCAGCAAATACCACCACATCGGTGTCCTCGGGAAGCACCTCCACACCCAGCTGGAGGCTATAGCCTGAGCCGAGGTCGGAATAATGGTCGTTGCGCACAAGAAAGATGCGGGTGAGGTATTTCTGAAGATATTTCTGGCAGAAGAGTTCGAGCTGTTCGAACAGATATCCGCCGACTATCACGAAATAGTCGAAATCATCGGCTTTGCTCAGAATCTGGGCGAGCAGCGAACGCGACGGGTAATCCTCATGATAGAGGCATTTGAGGGTGGGGGAGAGGGTGTCACGGTTGAAACGTGTGGCTGTGCCGGCCACTGTGACTATCAATGCTTTTTTCATCGGAGTGCTGTGAGGAGAATGGGTTATAGACTTTTGATGCACATCTCGAGGCCTTCGTCGAGAGTGACGATGGGACGCCAGCCGGTGCGCGTGGTGATTTTGTCGGTGTTGAGGATGCGGCGTTCAGGATCGGAGTCACGGTGACCATCGAAAACAATTTGCGGGTCATTGATGCCCATCTTCTGCGCGATGAGAGCCACGAGGTCGACAATCGTAATCTCCTCATCAGTAGCCACATTATATACGCTGCCGTCGAGTGCGGAGTCAGTAGCCATCAGGGCGAGCACAGCGCGACAGGAATCAATGTTATGAAGGAAGGTGCGCTTATTTACCTTGGAATTGTCGAGAAGCTTCACCTCCTTGCCGGCAAGCAGCTGGTCAATGATATGCGGGATGATATGCTTGGCGAAACGCTCGTGCTTGCTGTAGACATTCGCGAAGCGGATTGAGCAACCGAGTATACGACCCTTCTGCACGGCATCCTTGAGGAAGAACTCCGTGAGAAGTTTGCCTACGGCATAGCTTGTGCGCTGTGAGTGTTCGGCTGTGGCAATTACCAGGAAATCATCCTCGCGTACGCCTCCGTGGTCGTTCCACGACTGCATCGAATATACCTCCGATGTGGAGCAGTTGATGAACGCGTGAGCACCGGCGGCAATGGCCATTTCAAGGAATATGCGCATGGAGTCAACATTGGTCTGATATGTTGAGTTCACCTCATAGAAGTGTTCTGTGTGCACCACTGCGGCGCAATTCACATAATAAATCTTGTCGGTCTTGCCGGCTTTCTCCGCAACTTCCTTTTGCAGCATTTCCATCTGTGTGGGATTGTTGATGTCCCATTCATGGAAGGCGAAACGGGGATTGTCGAGGAGGTCGGCTACGGTGTCGATGGAGCTCGCAAAGAAATTGTCGAAGCCAATCACAAGGTGGCCATCCTTGAGGAGCTGACGGGAGAGTTCGTTGCCTGTCATTCCGGTGGCTCCTGATATCACATATAGGTTCATAATCCGTTGGAAAGTCTTGTTTTGTAAAAATCGTCGAGGCCTTTGCCTTCGAATAGTGCTTGTTCGGCGGCGATGTCGTAGGGCACCGCATGGAAGCAGAAGGTCTCTGTATCGGTGTCGAGGAAGAGGTATTGGGCGAGAGGGTTATGGTTGCGGGGCTGTCCCACACTTCCCGGGTTGATGAACACGACGCGCTTCTTAGATCTGAAATCAGGACGCGAAGAGTCATCGAAAAAGTGTTCATGGAGCATTGGCACGTGCGAGTGACCGCATACCACAAAGTCGAATGGCCGGTAATCATCGCGACTCATCTCTTCCGGCGTCATCTTCCCCCAGAATGGGTCGCTGAGAGAACCATGCACGAATAGAATCCTTTTTGCGCCGCAGTCCAGATTGGCTGTGGCTTCGGGAGCGAGCGTGGAGAGAAACCGTAGGGTGTTATCGCTCACATTCGCCCGGGTGTATTCCAGAATCCGGCGTCCGCGGTCGGTGGAGAAACGCGAGGTGTCACCATCGAGAAGGGCGCGCTCATGGTTGCCGAATATTGCGGCGGCGATGGGGCGGGAGAGTCGTTGCAGCCGTTCCGTCACGGCATCAGGCCGCATACCGTAATTTATCACATCGCCTAATATCACATATGCGTCAAACTCATAGCGGCTTTCGGCATCTGCAAGCGCTGCTTCGAGTGCAGAGAGGTTGGCGTGGATGTCGGAAAGGATGATAAGGCGGCTCATATGGGGAGGTATGAAACTTAGTTGTTGCGCAGTCGGTCCATAAAGAGGTCGCGGTTTTGCACGGGCGTATTGGTGGGGCGTCCGAGGTCAGGACGTGAACCTACACGTGTCTTCACCTCTATCAGTGTGGGGCCTGTTTCGGCGCAAGCCTGTGAGATAGCCTTGCGAAGAGTATCGTCGGAGTCGGCGCTGAAGGCTGCGTGATAACCGCAGGAGCGTGCCACGGCAGGAATGTCGACGGAGAACGCGGCTGTGGGCTGGCCTCCCACCGATTCGTGGGCGCCGTTGTTGACCACGATGTGAAGCAGATTGGCGGGGGAGAGGGTGCCGATGTTTGTGATGGCTCCCATATGCATGAGAAAAGCACCGTCGCCGTCAAGCACCACAACAGGACGTTCCGGATGTTCCAGCGCGATTCCAAGGGCAATGCTGGAGGAATGTCCCATGGATCCTACCGTCAGGAAGTCGCGGGAATGATCCTTGTCGATTCGCTCGCGGAGTTCGAAAAGTTCGCGGGAGAGTTTGCCTGTAGTCGATACTGTCACCGCATCTTCTGCGAGTGTGCCGATGATTATCTCTAAAGCCTGCTCGCGGGTGAGGGTGAGCGAAGTCACAGGTTTGTTTTTGAGAGAATAAGACGAGAACGTGCCTTTGCGCACCACGAGTGCCACGGGTTTCGAGAGTTCGCGAGTCTGCGTTGCTGCCTGTGCGAGCACTTCGAGACCCTCTTCATCGTTGGCGGGGAGAATATGATAGGGAATGCGCATCGCTTCGAGCAGAGGGAGGGTCACTTCTCCCTGGCGGGCATGCTGTGGCTCGTCGTGCACCCCAGGTTCGCCACGCCATCCTATGAGCAGGAGCATGGGGAGCGAATAGACGCGGTCGTCGGCCAGCGACATCAAAGGATTGACGGCATTGCCGATGCCGGAGTTCTGCATATAAACGATAGGCAGATGGCCGGACGCAAGATAATGGCCGGCGGCTATGCCCACGGCAGCCCCTTCGTTGGCGGCGATTATGTTGTGATGCGCGTCAGTGTGGTCGGTCACATAGGCGCAGAAATCCTTCAGCAGCGAGTCTGGCACGCCGGTGAAAAGGTCTACGCCGTTTTGCTGAAGCGCATTATAAAATTTATCTGTTGAGAGCATCTTTAAAAGAATGCGTAAAGGGTTATGCTTGAATAGGTGAGGATTACTTTGTTCCCGGGATAAGCTCGAGGATCTCCTTGATTGGCATGCAGAGGGGACGGGCTTCCTCGGCGCGTTCGTTGAGCAGGATTGTCTCGGCAGTCTGCTTCATGGCGGGATAAGCCGAACGAAGCATATGGTTGGCGTAAATCACGATGTTTGCACCCCATTTGGCGAGTTCGGTCTCGGTCACGTGGTCGTAAGTGGTAGGCACCACCACCAGGGGTACCGAAGGATGAATCTTGCGGAAAGTCTCACAGAACTCGCGTATGTCGTCGCCCTCCTTATTCTTGCTGTGAATCATGATGCCATCGGCACCGGCTTTCACATAGGCAAGCGCCCGCTCCATGGCGTCGCTTATCGGTTTGCCGGCTATCAGGCTTTCGATGCGGGCGATAATCATAAAGTCCTCAGTAACCTGAGCCTCCTTGCCGGCGCGGATTTTCAGACAGAAATGAGCCACAGAGTCCTGTGTCTGCTGGGCGTCGGTGCCGAAAAGTGAGTTTTTCTTGAGTCCTACTTTATCTTCTATGATTACGGCGGATATGCCGTGGCGTTCCAGAGTGCGCACGGTAAATACGAAATGTTCGATCTTGCCGCCGGTGTCGCCGTCGTAGATGATGGGCTTGGTGGTGCATTCAAGAATATTGTTTAGGCTCTGAAGACGTGTGGTGAGGTCCACGGCCTCGATGTCAGGCTTGCCCTTGGATGTGGAGTCGGTAAGTGAACTCGACCACATTCCGTCGAACGATTTCACGCAGTTGTCTTTCTCCACAGTTAGATTCTCGATAATCAGACCGCTAAGTCCGTCGTGAGCCTCCATGATGCGCACAATCGGTTTGGCAGCCATAAGTCGGCGCAATGATTTGAGACGCATTTCGGGAGTGGTGCCGATTGCCTTTTGTTCTTCGGCCAGACGGCTCGAGTTGATATCCTTGGTATAGGGTATTTCGATCACCTGTCCGCCGATTTCCTCCATCACCTTATAGACATCGTTGCGGATTTCGGCGGCGCTGCCGTTTTGCCAGTCGTCGCCATGGATAATATAGTCGGGGCGGTAACGGCGAAGGTTCTCCACATAGCTCCATTCGTCTTGAGGCACCACGCGGGCTACATTCTTGATGTTTTCCACCACGGCGCGGCGCTGGTCGTATGTGAGCAGAGGGAGACGCTTGTGCTCGGCAACTGCCTTGTCGGTAAGCAGGCCCACGGTGACTTCGCCATAGCGGGCGGCTTCGTTGATGATGTTTATAAGGCCATGGTGCATGAAATCGGCCACCATGCCTATGTATACCTGTTTCTTTTCTTTAATCTCGCTCATTTCGGGTAATAAAATAGAGTGCTGAAATGCGAGTGCAAGTTAGCAAAAAAAAGTGAAATAGGCAAGAAAACCCCTCGAATTGCGGAAAATCAGCAAAAAATTACTAAATTTGCGATGAGATTTACATTACTCTGCGGAGTGAAAAGTAGTTATCTATGGCAAAGAAGTCAAAACCGGAATATGATGTGCGCCGTGTGCAGGAGAAAATGCTCGGCATAATTGAGGCGTTCGACAAGGTGTGTCGTGAAAAGGGACTGAGGTATTTTCTTGTAGGAGGCACGATGCTTGGAGCTGTGCGTCACAAGGGCTTTATCCCCTGGGACGATGATGCCGATGTGGCTATGCCTTTCGATGATTATAATAAGTTTCTTGCTCATGCAGCGGAGTGGCTTCCGAAACAATATGAGGTGGTAAGCGGCGAGAACAGCGCTGATTATCATCTGCCTTTCGCCAAGATTGTGGATGCCAACACCACTATGCTCGAAAAAGCCCATCTTCATCATATCGGAGGCGTATATATTGATTTATTTCCTCTCGGAGGGATGCCCGGTTCGAAGTGGGCCCGTAAATTCCATAAGCAGCGGTATAAATGGATTAACAAGATGCTCTATTTAACCTGCCGCGACCCCTATCGACACGGACACGGCCCGAGCAGTTGGGTGCCGCTTGCCTGCCATAAGGCTTTTACATTGAAAGGTTTGCAGAGAAGGATCAAGAAGGTGATAGGCAAATATGATTACAATAAGAGCCGTCGCGTTTTCTGCTTCGACGATCCTGTGAGAGTAGCAGTGACGCCGGATGTGTATGGCACCCCGAAGGAATATGAATTCGAGGGAAGAAAATTCTATGGTGTGGCGGATGCCGACAGGTATCTCTCAACCCTTTACGGCGATTATATGACCCTGCCACCGGAAGAGGATCGCTTCCAGCACAACTTCTATTACCTCGACCTCAACCATCCCTACCGAACCTTCAAAGAGGAGGATCTGCCCCAAAAGGACTAATCCAATCCCTATCTAATCGCTACAGCCCGCGCTGAAGGCATACCTTCTCGCGGCGGCCGTTGGTTATCTTGATGTAGATGCCCGGAAAGGTAGGGGCTTGCTTTAATTCGATGCCGTTTAGGTCGTAATAGATTGTTTTCGCTCCTTCTTCAATCGCCTTCTCTGATTCAATTTCGATGGCGTTGGTGTAGATTCCCTCCTTTGTGTCGAGGTTCAATTTGTCGAACATCATTAATTTGTGAGGAGCATAAAATGCCAGGTATTTGTAATCCGGAGTCAGATGAAATGTATGGTTGAATTGTTTCAGTTTTACCGGAACTTGCTCTCCATTCACTTCCTCTTTTGCACGTTCCGATTTTTTATATGGCGTAGTGGCAAAGGCGTAATCCAATTCATTCCCTTTTGTGTCAATTACTTTGAATGCATATTTGCCGTCTTCCTGTTTTCCATATGTGATGTCTACTTTCTCGAGTGTTTTCATCGGCACCATCAGAAGCGCATTCCATTTTGAAAGTACATGGTCGGGATAACTTTTGGGATAAACGCTTGACATCCCTTTGGCGTATCCTGTCAGAATATAATCATCCTCAATAGGAACAGAGATGGGATAGGCATAAAAGCTCCCCTCTTCGAGTCCACGGTAATCGAGCAGGGTGACATAATCGCCTATGTCAAAGCCGTCATCGCCGTTGGCGAATATGTCGAGATATTTATTGTTGCTCGGCACATCAATGCCATTATGATTAGTTAATCCCTGGGGCATAGGAATCTGATTTGTGGTTGGCACAGATGGATTTTCCTGCACTTTGGAAAACCAGCTGAAAGGTCGATTGGCAGGGATATATTCTTTGCCGTTGGCATCATATAAATGCCATTGCTCATATACGATGGTAGCATCATTGAGCTGTGAATCTTCATTCGCTATGCTGCCATATAGCAATCCTTGCGCTTCTGCCGGAATTGCAGTGGAAGCCAAAACCAAGCCCAGAGTCAGGCTGAGTCCTGTAAAAGTCTTGTTCATAATGGATGATGTTAGTCAGGTTCATATATTATTGATAGAAGATTATAAGTATGACACCGAAATTATTTAATGTATTGATTAGTCAACGCATCTTTTGGCGTCTTTTCGGCGCTTTGTGCGACTCCGCTCAGTCACGATGCCCGCATCGCTCCTTCTCGGACTCACACAAATCACTCGAAAATACACTCAAAATATGCATTAACTAATTTGCGGGTCATACTTAATGGCGAAAGTCCAATCATAAACCATTTATAATCTCCGTAGTGAGTCCTGTAGCGGCGGCAATCTGGTCAATACCGAGCCCTAATGCTTTTAGGTTTCGGGCTGTATCGAGTCTTACCTGCTCGGCGCCTTTCTCAAATCCGAGAGCCAGTCCTTTCTCGAGGCCTATCTCCTCACCTTTAGCCAGCCCTTTCTCGAGACCGATGGCTTCGCCCTCCACGAGCCCCTCTTTGTGGGCGGTGTCGAGGCAGTCCTCCTCAATGCGTATGTTGTCGAGATAATGGTTGTAGGCACGTTTTTCGGCGGGACTCATGCTCACATAGCGCAGTTTCTCCCTGGCCTCGAGCAGCCCCGGCGTTGTGGTGTCGCTGCGCACCTCGCCGCTCTTGAGATATTCGATCCATTCCTCGAGAGGTGTGGAAGCCACCTTGTTGAACTCGTTGACGCGAATCAGATAGTACTCGGGAAAAACCTCCTTGGGTGTGCGCATCCCCAGCATCGAGCGCTCATACTCCGAGAGCGTGAACTCGTCGCCGGTATGGATGCCGCGGAACACGGTCTGTCCGTGATACACATAATCCGAGCCCTCGCCGAAGTCGAAATAAAGGATGCTGATTGAATACACCTTCTTGACGTCGGAATATTTCTCGCCGAGCTTGATGTTGTCGCTCAGGGCCTTACCCACGCCGAAGAGTATGCGCTCGAGATAATGCACCTGGCGCGTGAGCTGGATCTCCACGATAATCAGTTGGTCATGGTCGTTACGGGCCATGATGTCCACACGGTTGAACTTGGAGTCCTGTTCCTCATGATTCCCCTCGCTCTCGAGGATGTCTACAATCTTTATCGGCGAGCCGAGGAGCACGGAAATGAAGCCCTCGAGCACGCCGAAGTTGGCCTTGTCGCATAGAATCCTCTTCGCGGCCCAGTCAAACCGGATGTATTGCGGATCATGCTGCATCATGAGATCAAATTTAATGTTCTTAGACCCCATCCCATAAAAAATGTTAATGCAGGGGCGACCGATTTTTGATG
>CAJLTZ010000062.1 GCA_905209725.1 uncultured Muribaculaceae bacterium | reverse complement strand
ATGGGCCAAATTTATTTAATTTTTAACCAGCTCCCATTTTTATGGGACACTAGTGTTATTATAAGGTTTCTAACTAATTATTCAGATTCACTTTCTTAAAGGGTAGTCGCTCAGCAACTGAGCATCAATTGAAGAATGCTTTCTTCATGGCTGCGACCATCTGGGTCTTCGGCTTTGCCTGATAGAACATTATCAGCGACAGATCCACGCCGTCCACATCTCCGTAGCAGTTCTGCTCGGCCACATATACGCCCTTCACATTATATTGACTCATCATGTGGAGCGCGGTTTCGGCCTCCGTGAGCAAAAGACTTCCCACGCAGATTCCCTTGGAATATACGTCTGTCCGGCTCAATCCGCCGCTAAGATTGGGGATAAGGAACAGCTGGTCGCCCGGAAGCAAGGAATGCAGGCATTTCTTCCCATCCGAAGTTTCGGCACCACGGCAAAGGCGGAAGATTGTGCTCGGCTGGCCTTTGTGCTCATTCATCACGCTCTCCACCTGCATTTTCATAGCATCATAGGCCTGCTGGCCTATCAGGCTGACAGTGTATGCCAGGGGGTCGTCAAGAGATTCCTCCTGAACGCCTATTGATGCCGGCTTGTCGCTGACGGTGGCCTGATAGCGGGAAGAAGCCCCGCTTTGCCGACGCTGCATCCGCATCTGCAACCTTGCCGCCGCTACCGCAAGAAGGCATATTATTAATATGAGCATTACATCTATCATATAAATATAACCATGTTACCCCCATAAAGGATTAATCTTCATTAATTTTTTTGTAAATTCCGACCCATTTTACGCCGAATATTTTTGCATCCCTATTTGCATACTCGCAATTCTTTCGTAATTTTGCACTTATATCCGCAACCAACAAATACACCATACCAACATGAAACAACTTTTGACTTCACTCCTCGTAGCCGCTGCCACAGTGCCGGCATTGGCTTGGAACGTCACCACTACCCCGGAACCCCGCAGCTCTGTGGTGGAAGAATTCACCGGCATCCACTGCGGCAACTGCCCCAGCGCCCACCGTCGTGCGGCGCGCCTGCATCAGTCGCACCATGGCGACTTCTTCACAGTAGCCATCCACGCCGGCTCTTTTGCCACTCCAGGTCAGGGCCAGCCTGACTACACCACAGAAGACGGCAATAAGATTCACGACCACTTCATGGCATATCAGTATCCGATTGGAGTTGTGAGCCGTCACCCTTCATCAGGACAGTATCTTGTAGGCCACGACCAGTGGGGGCCCATCACCCGCACCCTCGTTGCCCAGACATCTCCCGTGAATCTCTGGTCGGCATCATCCTATGATTCCGCCACACGCACTCTCACTGTAAATGTGGAGGGCTATTTCACATCCACAATGAAGCAGCCGAAACTCACTGTGATGCTTCTGCAGAACAATGTGCTCGGCCCGCAGCAGAGCGGCGCCGCCGGCGACCAGTATCCCCACCGCCACATGCTCCGCAAGGTGCTCACCGACACCTGGGGCGACGCTATCAGTGAGAAAAACTCCGGCGAATATTTCAGCCGCGAAGTGAAGTATGTGCTTCCCGCCGACATCAATGGTATTCCCCTCATTCCTTCTGACATTGAGGTGCTTTCATTTGTGGCTGAAGGCGACTTGGAGATCATGAAGGCCTCTTCGAGCTTCCCCTCTGTAACCGATGACCCTGACGCCCGATACATCGTGGCCCTTGCCGATCCTCTTATCGGAATTGAAAACTCTTATAGCCTTGACTTTCTGGAAGCCTGCATCGACAATTACACCGGCGAGGCTATCACAAAACTCACTTTCAAGGCTACTCTCTCCGACCATCAGACCGAGCAGGACGCCCAGACCATCGACATTGATGTAAACATTCCCGCTCACGAGCCGGCCACTGTGCAGATTCCCCTTAACGGCAAATGGAAACCATTCCTTGGCAAAAACGGCGTGAACAGATATTCGCTTGAACTTCTCAAGGCCAACGACAAGGATATCAACTTCAACAACGGTGCGATATCCGGCAGCTTCCAGCGTCTCCCGAAATATCCGACAAAAATCAACGCCACTTTTATGAGCGATGGCACATCCGGGGATAACAGATACCTTCTCCTCGATGAGGGCGGAAACATCGTAAGAGAGTTCGGTCCCTACACAAAAGCTGGAGAGCACCAGGAGACTCTCGAGCTTCTCAACGGCCAGAACTATACAATTGAGGTTTCCGATATCTGGGGCGATGGCATCTCCGCTCAGGGCAGCACCGTAAAACTCACCAAACCGATTGACGGCAGCCTTTGCGGCCAGATCTCAAGAGTAAACGGTTATGGAGCCCGCATGAGCTTTACAGCCGATGAGACAGTTGGCATTGAAAATATCGCCGGAGAGGCAGGAGCCGAACTCGTGTCGGAGAAATACTACGACATCACCGGTCGCCGCGTAAGCGCACCCGAATCGGGCGCCTACATCGTGACCCGCACCTACTCCGACGGCACCACCCACACCGAGAAAGCCATCCGCTAAACGACGGCAGTCAACAGTTATACCGCGCGCAACACAAGCATCAGCCAAGTGTTGGGCGCGGATTTTATTATGTCATTTTCTTCCCTCCAAAATGCAATATCTTTTCCTTTTTGGAGTTTTTCTATTATGAATCAACATCTCCTCATGAATGGATTCAGACAGCCAACTCATTACATCTAACCAATTTATCGCAACATGGAGAGCAGATACGACTGGAACAATTGGAACAATGTAGAACTCCCCGAGGACGTAACGAAGATTCTTGAACACGATTTCTGGATGATTGAGAGCGTTTCGGCAGACGTGCTTAAAAGCATCACCACCCCCGTGAAATTCGCAGCCACCACCTGGATCTTCATAATGCAGGGAAGCTGCCGGGCCGACATTAATCTCGTGTCGCACGATATAAAGGCTCCATGTCTTGTGAATATGAGGAGCACACAGATTCTCCAGCCCAAATATCTGAGCCCGGATTTCAAGGCCGCCGTAATCGTGATGTCCAAACGCTTCATGGAACGAATGTTCATGATGAATGGCAATTCCCCGCTCTATTCGATATCCTCTCGCCATTCAGTGGTGATGATTCCCCCGGAAGACCTTCCTAAATACACTGAGTTCCTGCATTCCATGCGCGAGATTATGAACGACACTGAAAATCCTTACGGTTCGCAGGCCCTCATTTATCAGACTCTTCTTTTTGTATATAAGGTGGTATACCGCTGCTATGAACCGTTCCGCAATGAAGTGGTGTCGCGTCAGGGACGCATGTCCGACCAGTTCCTGCAACTCGTGCAGGAAAATTTCAGAAGAGAGAGATTCCTTGAATTTTACGCCAGCAAACTCAAGGTCACTCCTAAGCATCTTTCCCGCAGCATCAAGATGCAGACCGGATATACGGCCGTGGAATGGATTGAGCGCTTCGTGATCCTCGAGGCAAAGGTGCTTCTTAAATCCTCCAACCTCAACATCCAGCAGATTGCCGACGAACTCAACTTCCCCTCTCAATCCTTCTTCGGGAAATATTTCAAGAAACTCACCGGCATGTCTCCCAAGGAATACCGAAATAGTTAGACGCTCAGACTGTTGACAATTTATTCTTGTTTAAGTGAAAAAAAAATACGAAATTTGCAGATGCATTTCGCACAATCCAAATCCAAAGATTTCACTTAGACAATGGACCACACACCCACTTACGACTATCAGCAGGCCTACGAGGCCACTCTCAAATATTTCAAGGGCGATGAACTCGCCGCACGTGTCTGGGCAAGCAAATATGCCCTCAAGGACTCCGACGGCACATATTATGAACTCACGCCCGACGACATGCACCATCGCATTGCCCGGGAAATCAACCGTATAGAACAGAAATATCCCAACCCGATGAGCGAGGATGAAGTGTTCGAACTCATCCGCGACTTCCGCTATGTGGTGCCTCAGGGCAGCCCCATGGCCGGCATCGGCAATAATTATCAGGTAGGTTCGCTGTCCAATTGTTTCGTGATTGGTCTTGACGGCCACCCCGACTCCTACGGGGGCATCATCCGCATCGATGAAGAGCAGGTTCAGCTCATGAAGCGCCGCGGCGGCGTGGGCCACGACCTCAGCCACATCCGTCCGAAAGGTTCTCCGGTGAAAAATTCCGCCCTCACATCCACAGGGCTTGTCCCATTCATGGAGCGTTACAGCAACAGCACCCGCGAGGTGGCACAGGATGGCCGGCGCGGAGCGCTGATGATGACCGTCAGCATCAAGCACCCCGACTCCGAAAGCTTCATCGACGCCAAGATGACAGAGGGTAAGGTGACCGGTGCAAACGTGTCGGTAAAGATTGACGACAATTTCATGCGCTGCGCCACCGAAGGCGTGCCTTACACTCAGCAATATCCTATCGACGCAACCAATCCTGCTGTGACCAAGGAGATTGACGCAAAAGCCCTCTGGAACAAGATTGTGCACAATGCCTGGAAAAGCGCCGAACCAGGCGTACTCTTCTGGGATACAATCCGCCGCGAATCGGTGGCCGACTGCTATGCCGACCTTGGCTTCGAGACCGTCTCCACGAATCCTTGCGGCGAGATTCCCCTCTGTCCTTACGACAGTTGCCGCCTCGTGGCCATCAATCTCTACAGCTATGTAACGAATCCCTTTACCAAGGAGGCATATTTCGACTTCGACCTCTTCCGCCGCCATGTGGGAATGGCCCAGCGCGTGATGGACGACATCATCGACCTCGAGATGGAGAAAATCGACACCATCATCGAGAAAATTGAGAGCGACCCTGAAACGGCCGAGGTGAAGAGCACCGAACTCAACCTATGGAAAAAGATACGGCGCCGCACACTGCAGGGTCGTCGCACTGGATGCGGCACCACCGGTGAAGGCGACATGATTGCAGCCCTCGGCCTGCGCTACGGCACCCCGGAGGCCACCGATTTTTCCGTGAAAGTGCATCGCGAACTTGCCCTGACCTATTACCGTGCCTCGGTGAAAATGGCCGAAGAGCGCGGCGCTTTCGAAGTGTTTGACGCAGAACGCGAGAAAAACAATCCCTATATCCTGCGCCTCAAGGAGGCCGACTCTGAGCTATTCGAACACATGCAGAAGAGCGGCCGACGCAACATCGCCTGCCTCACAATCGCTCCGACCGGTACCACCTCAATCATGACCCAGACCTCCTCTGGCATCGAGCCGGTGTTCCTACCCGTATACAAGCGCAAGCGCAAAATAAATGCCAACGATGTGGACACCCACGTGGACTTCGTAGATGAAGTGGGCGATGCTTTCGAGGAATACGTGGTATACCATCACAAATTCCTTGAATGGATGCGCGTGAACGGCATCGAGCCCAAGCGCAACATGACCAAGGAGGAGATTGACGAACTCGTGGCCAAATCTCCTTACTATAAAGCCACAAGCAATGATGTGGACTGGATGGAGAAGGTGCGCATGCAGGGCGCAGTGCAGAAATGGGTGGACCATAGCATCTCCGTGACCATCAATCTCCCTTCCGACGTTACGGAAGAACTCGTAGGCAATCTCTATGTGGAGGCTTGGAAGGCAGGATGCAAGGGCTGCACCGTATATCGCGACGGCTCCCGCTCCAATGTGCTCGAAGCTGTGAAAAGCACCAAGAAGGCTGAAAAACTCATCGCCGAACCGGAACATATCTCCAAGCGTCCCACTGAACTGGAGGCTGATGTGGTGCGCTTCCAGAACAACAAAGAGAAATGGATTGCCTTCGTCGGCCTCGTGGACAACAAGCCCTACGAGATTTTCACCGGCCTGGCCGACGACGAGGATGGCATCTTCTGCCCCAAAAGCGTTACCCACGGCAAAATCATCAAGGCCTACGACAAGGACGGCATCAAACGCTACGACTTCCAGTTTATCAACAAGCGCGGCTACAAAACCACCATCGAGGGCCTGAGCGAGAAATTCAACCCCGAATTCTGGAACTATGCGAAGCTTATCTCCGGTGTGCTCCGTTACGGCATGCCTATCGACCAGGTGCTCAAGCTTGTGGGAGGCCTCGACCTCGATTCCACCAATATCAACACCTGGAAAATGGGTGTGGAACGCGCTCTCAAGAAGTATCTGACCAATGGAACTGTGGCTTCCGGACAGAAATGTCCAAACTGTGGGGCCGAGACACTTGTTTATCAAGAAGGGTGTCTCATCTGCACAAGCTGCGGCGCCTCTAAATGCGGATAATTAATAAAATCCTTAAAATCCATATATTATGACAATTACATTTAATATCAATTACCACACCAACTGGGGCGAGGAGCTCTATGTGTGCGGCGGCATCCCGGAACTTGGCAATGGCGACGCACAAAAGGCGCTCCCCATGAGCCTGACAAGCCCCGACATGTGGCAGGCCACAATCAAACTTGACTCGGTGCCCGACAAGTTCGAATACTATTTCATCGTCAAGGCCCAGGGCCGCGAATGGAGATTCGAATGGGGACGTCATCATAAATTCGTTGCCGGCAAGGGAGTGAAGAAATACCTTTTCCTCGACAACTGGCATGACATGCCTGCCGACAAACCCTTCTATTCCACAGCTTTTACCCAGGGCATTTTTGCCCGCGAGCACCGCGACAAACCTATCGAGTCGCTTCCCGGCATGCTCAATATCCGCATCGAGGCTCCCATGATTGCCCCCGGCCACACCCTCGCCATCAGCGGCCAGGGCGACTATCTCGGCAACTGGGACCCCTCACGTGCCCTGCGCCTCAACGACGCCAACTATCCCGTATGGGAAATCAACCTGCCGATGCATCTGCTCAAGTCGCCATTCGAATATAAATTCCTGGTGGTCGATGAGAACGGTGAAACCCTCGGCTGGGAAGCCATGAACAATCGCGTGTTCGGCATCCCCTCCCCTTCGTCCGACGAACAGATTGTAATCGACGGCACTCGCTTCGCCAATCCTCTCACGCAATGGCGCGGCGCCGGCACTGCCATCCCTGTATTCTCCATCCGCTCGGATGAGGATTTCGGTGTGGGCGATTTCATCGACATCAAGCGTATGATCGACTGGTGCCGCCTCACAGGGCAGAACATACTTCAGATCCTCCCAATCAACGACACCACGATGACCAAGACCTGGGTGGACTCCTATCCCTATAAGGCCAATTCAATCTTCGCGCTGCATCCGATGTATGTGCGCCTCGAAGAGGTGGGCATCCTTGAATCGGCCGAACGCCGCGAACATTACGACCGCCTGCGCTATGAGTTCAATTCACTTCCCACTGTGGATTATGAGCGCGTCAACGGAGCCAAAGAGGAATATTTGCACGAGATTTTCGCCCAGGACTTCAAGAAGACCGCACGCACAAAGGCTTACAAGGCTTTCGTGGAGGCCAACGACCATTGGCTGCGTCCCTATGCCGCCTGGCGCGTGCTCCGCGACATCTACGACACTCCCGACAATACTAAATGGGGCGAATACGAAACATATGGCGACGACCGCGTGAGCCGTCTTCTCGATGAGCACCGCGCCGAAGCCGACTATTTCTATTTCCAACAATATCATCTCGACCGCCAGTTGCGCGACGTGCGCGATTATGCCCACCGCGCCGGAGTGGTGCTCAAGGGTGATATCCCCATCGGCGTGAGCCGCTTCTCTGCCGATGCCTGGAAAAATCCACGCCTGTTCAACATGGACTGCCAGGCAGGCGCTCCCCCCGATGATTTCTCCACTCTCGGACAAAACTGGGGATTACCTACGTACAACTGGGACCGAATGGCCGAAGATGGTTTCCAATGGTGGAAAGACCGCTTCCGCAAGATGGCCGAATATTTCGACGCCTACCGCATTGACCATATCCTCGGTTTCTTCCGCATCTGGCAGATTCCCCTCGATGCCACCCATGGCCTGCTCGGATATTTCAATCCCGCCCTCCCATATTCCTCTGATGAACTGCGCAACAACTATGATTTCTGGATCAATCCCGACGTGCAGACCCATCCCCTCATCCTCGAATGGATGCTCACAGATTTCTTTGGTGAATACACAGCCGAGGCCAAGGAACTCTTCCTCGACCACGTGGGTGGCGACCGCTATTGCCTCAAGCCGGATTTCGACACCCAACTCAAGGTGGAGAATTATTTCGAGGGCAAAGAGGCCGATGAGAAAACCGAGCGCTTCAAGAATGCACTGCTGGGACTCATCGACGACGTGCTCTTCATCGAGGATCCCTATCAGAAAGGACATTACCATCCCCGCATCGCCGCTCAGTACACATACCAGTATCGCGTGCTGTCGGACTATGAGAAATGGTGTTTCAACCGTCTCTACAACGACTTCTTCTACCATCGCCACAACGAGTTCTGGCGCGGCAAGGCAATGTGGAAACTTCCGCCGCTGCTCGATGCCACCGGGATGCTTGCCTGCGGCGAGGATCTCGGCATGATTCCCGACTGCGTGCCCGAGGTGATGCGTCAGCTCGAGATCCTCTCGCTCGAGATTCAGCGCATGCCTAAGGACCCGGCTCAGGAATTCGGCGACACATGGCACTATCCCTATTTCAGCGTCTGCACCACCTCCACCCACGACATGGCCGGAATCCGCGGATGGTGGGAGGAAGACAGATCCGCTTCGCAGAGATATTTCAACAATGTGCTGCACGAAGGTGGCGAGGCTCCCTATTTCGCCGAGCCATGGGTGTGCGACAAGATTGTGGAGCTCCAGCTCAAGAGTCCTTCGATGCTCTGCGTGCTCCCGCTGCAGGACTGGATGTCGACCGACGGCGCAATCCGCCGCCAGAATCCCGCCGACGAGCAGATCAACGTTCCCACAAATCCGCGTCACTACTGGCGCTACCGCATGCACATCACAATGGAACAGCTCATGTGTGAGGAAAACTTCAATAATTCAATCCGCCGCATGATTGAAGAGTCGGGACGCTGATTCCAATCATTTTATACCCATCAGAAGCGCCGCACATTCCGTTGCGGCGCTTTTTATTTGCAAATATCAGCCGTGAGTATTAAATTTGCACTGAAGTTTCAGAGCAATCTGAAATGTAGAACTTAGTCTGACACGAAACATATCTTAAACCTTAAATACAGAATACCGAAATGGCAAAAGTGAAACCGTTCAAGGGGGTACGTCCTCCGAAAGAACTCGTGGAAGAAGTGGCATCACGCCCCTACGACGTGCTCAATTCCGAAGAAGCCCGCAAGGAAGCTGAGGGCAACGAAAAGAGCCTTTACCATATCATCAAGCCCGAAATCGACTTCGAGCCCGGATTCGACGAACACGACCCCCGCGTCTATGACAAGGCCGTGGAGAATTTCCGCAAATTCCAGGAAAAAGGATGGCTCGTTCAGGACGAGAAGGAGAACTATTATATCTACGCCCAGACCATGGACGGCCGCACTCAGTATGGCTTTGTGGTTGGCGCATGGGTGCCCGACTATATGGAGGGACGCATCAAGAAACATGAGCTCACCCGCCGCGACAAGGAGGAGGACCGCATGAAACACGTGCGCTGCAACAACGCCAACATCGAGCCCGTGTTCTTCGCTTTCCCCGACAATGAGAAGCTCGAGGAGGTGATCCGCAAAGTCACTGCCGGCACTCCCGAATATGATTTCGTGGCTCCCGACGGATTCGGCCACACTCTCTGGGTGATCGACGATGACGACACCATCAAGACCATCACCGAGGAATTTGCCAAGATTCCTAACCTCTACATTGCCGACGGTCACCACCGTTCCGCGGCCGCTGCCCTCGTAGGCGCTGAGAAGGCCAAGAACAATCCCCACCACACAGGCGACGAGGAATACAACTATTTCATGGCTGTTGCATTCCCCGCATCCCACCTCAAGATTATCGACTACAACCGTGTGGTTCGCGACCTCAACGGCCTCACTCCCGACGAGTTCCTCGCACGCATTGAGAAAAATTTCACAGTTGAGAAGAAAGGCAAAGAGATATATCACCCCCAGGGTCTCCACAACTTCGCCCTCTATCTCGACGGCAACTGGTATTCACTCACTGCAAAACCGGGCACATACAACGACAACGATCCAATCGGCGTCCTCGACGTTACCGTATCGAGCGACCTGATTCTCCGCGACATCCTCAACATCACCGACCTCCGCAGCGACAAGCGCATCGACTTCGTGGGCGGTATCCGTGGCCTCGAAGAGCTCCAGCGCCGCGTGGACAGTGGCGAAATGGCTATGGCCCTCGCCCTCTATCCCGTCACCATGGACCAGCTCATCGCCATCGCCGACTCCGGAAACATCATGCCGCCGAAGACCACATGGTTCGAGCCCAAGCTGCGCTCCGGCCTGATTATCCACAAACTGGATTAATGAAAAAAACTCTGAAATACTTCATAATCTCAATTGCAATGGTCGCAGTCGCTTTTATGCCGGCTGCGGCCTTTGCTTGCACTTCGGCTATTATCGGTGCCGAGGCCAATCCCTCCGGCCGCCCAATCCTCTGGAAACATCGCGACACAAGCACCATCGACAATAAGGTGGAATATGTGGCTTCATCCCCCGAGGGTTTCGCCTATACCGCCCTCTTCAATGCAGGCGACCGTTTTCTTCGCGAGGCCTGGATGGGCATGAACGAGGCCGGGTTCGCCGTGATGAACACCGCCTCCTACAATATCAAGGATGATAAGGTGTCTCCCAAGAAGATGGACAAAGAGGGGATTCTAATGACAAAGGCCCTTCGCACCTGCCGCACCGTCGATGACTTCGCCCGCCTGCTCGACACATATCCCCGCCCCATGGGCGTGGAGGCCAATTTCGGCGTGATTGATGCCACCGGCAACGGAGCTTTCTTCGAGACTAACAACCATAGTTACAAGCGCTTCGACCTCAAAGACGCTCCCGACCATGTGCTCATTCGCACCAACTATAGCCATTCCGGCCGACCAAACGAAGGTTTCGGTTTCATCCGCGAGGCAAATGCGGAGTGCCTTCTGAAACCTTATGCCGCCACAGCCTCCATCACCCCGGAGGTGCTCACCGAAACTGTGTCACGCTCATTCTATCACGACCTCAAGAAGCGTGATTATGCCGAAGCGGGCGACAAATGGGTGATCGACCAGGATTTCATTCCCCGCTACAAGAGCACTGCCACTGTGGCAATCGAAGGTTGCCGTCCTCTGCCCGACGCTTCCCTCGCCTCGCCTCGCCTTGTGGCTGATGAATATATCATGTGGACCGGACTGGGCTATCCGCCGGCATCTGAAATCCGTGTGGCCCGTTGCACGCCCAGAGGCGTGGATCCTGACCTCACCGGCGCCCTTCCTAATATGCACTCCCCGCTTGCCGATAAGGCTAAGGCGTTGCGCGACAAGGCTTTCCCGATTCATAAAGGGAATGGCGACAAATATATAGATATGGAGGTGCTCTATAACAAGGAGGGCACTGGCGCGGTGCAGACCGTGAAACCGATTAATCACGCCACTTATATCAAGGAAAACCAACTCAGAGATGAACGGACAAAACTCAGAGAGGCTGAGGGAAAGGGAGATTGAGGCGGCTCGCCGAGCCGAAGCCGAGGCTCTCGACCCGGCGGCTCCATTCCGGTCGAAGGTGTTTAAAATGAGCGCTGTCCGGTTTGGCCGCGAACTCGTGTTCCGTTACGCCGGAATCTGGATGGTGACGCTGCTTGTAATCGCTTTGGCCGGGCTCGCTGCAGGAGTGTCGGTGGATTTCCGATGGCTAATCATCGCTTTGATGATTGTGTTCATCGTGATTCCGATGCTGCTCTTCTTTTTCTATTACAGTTATGGCCTTCGCCGCGAATGCTACGTGAATGCCCTTCCTCATTCAATCATCGTTTCCGACAATGGAATCACAGCCGAAATCGTGCTCCCCAGCCGCAGTAAAGCTGCCGAGGATGACGCCTCAAAGGCATCTGCAAATGAGGATATAAAACGTGTGGAGGAATTTTTCCCATATGAGATAATGTCAGAATTCAACATCGGTCTCAACTCAGCAATAATCCCATTGCGCGGGAAAGGGAAAGGATTCCTGTGGATTCCGAAATATGCTTTCGAAAAAACCGAAGACTATTTCCATGCGTTGGATTGTGTAGAGAAAAGAATCAGGGAGGCTTAAGGATCCTGTAATTGTATACCCCAAAATTCCCGGACAATGAGAATATTAAAGGATACTAATAAGAAATATTGCTTCATAATGGATATGGAGGTTCGTGATTATGAACTTGATTGCGAACAGATTGTAAACAACGCCAATTATCTCCACTATATGGAGCACACTCGCCACCGCTTCTGCAAGGATGCCGGAATGTCGTTCAATGAGATGCATGCACGTGGCATTGACGCCGTGGTGCGCAAGATTGAGGTGGAGTATAAGACTTCGCTTCGTGGTGGCGACAGTTTCATTAGCTGCCTACGCCTTGAGCGCAAGGGACCGCGTTTCATCTTCCATCAGGACATCATCAAGGCCAATGGCGACGTATGCGCCGAAGGCATTGTGACCGTGGTGGTGCTCAATAATGGCAAACTCTCTCGCGGCGACGAATTAGCCGCCGTATTCAGCAAATATATCAAGTAAGATTGATGATTGATGAGCGTCTTTACCAGATGGGTCTTGGGTTCGTGCCGGGCATGGATGCACAGTTGGCACGATATATCGTTGAGGCTGGCATCGGCCTTGACGACTTCTTCAATATGCCCATGCGTGAGCTCATCGACACGCTCGGAATCAATTCCTCCCATATCCGTCTGGATGATTCTGTCCGCCTCGAGGCTCTCGACCGCGCCCGCAAGGAGGAGGAATTCATCCACAAGCATCATATCACTTTCTATTCCCTTCTCGACGACTCCTACCCTACCCTTCTGCGCGAAATCCCCGACGCGCCGGTAAACCTCTACAAACTTGGCAATGCCTCGCTCGACTGCGAACATGTGCTCAGCATGGTGGGTACCCGTAAACCCACCTCTTATGGCACTTCATTCTGTGCCTCAGTATGCGAGGATCTTGGTGCTTACCTGCCCGACACTATGGTGGTGAGCGGGCTGGCTTACGGCATCGATGCCGCTGCCCATCAAGGAGCCCTTGACAATGGACTTACCACGGTGGCTGTCGTGGCTCATGGTCTTGACACCATTTATCCGGCTGCCAACCGTGACCTCGCCCGCAGAATCATCGCAGCCGGCGGCGCCATCGTTTCTGAATACCCCCAGCATACCACTCCCTATCCAAAACAATTCCTACAACGAAACCGGATTATCGCCGGACTTTCCCAGCTTGTTATCGTGGTCGAGTCGGATGTGCGAGGCGGCGCTCTCAACACTGCCAATACCGCCAACAGTTATTCCCGCGACGTTATGGCTCTCCCGGGGCGGGTATCCGACCAGATGAGCACAGGGTGCAATAACCTGATTCGGCGACAACGGGCCAATCTTGTGACCTGTGCCGCCGATATCCTGGAATTTATGAATTGGTGTCCGGTTGGTTTCCGTCAACCTGTTCAGAGAAATCTCTTCCCCGAACTCGAAGGAGACCAGGCCGCCATACATCAGTGCCTGCAACTCAAGGGGGAAGCGATGTCGGCCGACGCACTGCATCAGGCCACACGCATTCCCGTGCCAGCACTCCTCTCCGCTCTCGGAGAGATGGAGTTTGAGGGAATAGTGCACCGGCTTCCCGGCAATCGCTTCAGTTTATGAGAGAAGGCGGTCGAGCACTGTCTCCACAAGCTGATTCACACGCGGCTTGTAGTCGGTGTCGGCATCTTCGGCACGGCGCTGGGCTATAATGCAGCAGACTGTCATGGCGCGATGGCCTAACAGTTTGGCAAGCCCCTGCAAGCAGGCAGACTCCATTTCAAAATTGGTGACCGGACGTCCACGGAATCTGAACGACTCAATCTTCTCAATAAGATGCGGATCGGCAAGCGGCAGACGCACTTCGCGTCCCTGAGGCGCATAGAATCCTACTGCTGCAATCGTATATCCACGCAGCATGTCGTCGCGTCCGATCTTCTTCACGAGTTCCGGGTCGGCATCTACTGTATACGGAGCCGCCCAGGTTGGATCCCAGTTGCAGTGCTCACAGAATTCCTTTTCAAACTCAAGGTCGCACACCATGTCGCGTCCGGCATAGAAATTAAGTATGCCGTCGGTGCCGGTGCCCTTCTCGGCAATCACATAATCGCCAAGTTTGATATCGGGCTGCAGAGCTCCGGATGTACCTACGCGCACTATGTTGAGAGTGCGGTGATGCTCGCGAACCTGACGGGTCTTGAAGTCGATATTGGCGAGAGCGTCGAGCTCGGTCATCACAATCTCGATATTGTCGGCGCCAATGCCATGCGAAATGGCCATCACTGGCTTACCCTTATATGTGCCGCCGATTGCGTGAAACTCGCGCGACTGCACATCATAATCCTTTGTGTCGAAGTAAGATGCCACCATGTCCACGCGGCCGGGATCGCCTACAAAGATTATGTTGTCGCGAAGCTGATCGGGACGCACATGAATATGAAAAGCGGAGCCGTCATCATTGATAATCAGCTGCGAAGGGGGGATAATTCTTTTATTGTCCATATCTTGGGTTATTACATTATGATTGATGATTGATGATTGATGATTTACCAATCAAAATCGGCAGCGCAATACTGCCCTACAAATATAACAATTTTCACCGACAAAATCCCCCACAACCTGATATAAAACATAAACCAGTCGCGGAGCGACTGAACTTTAATGCTTTTTAACTCAATATATTTTGTTAGGACTGAATGGAATAGCCTTCTCGCTCAATATTGTAATGATCGGCTATTACCAGAGCATTGAGAAAGCGGCGCTCTCCAAATTCCACACACTTCTCCGCAGAATGATAATACTGGTTCCGGCCTTCATAATCCTCCCCCTTGTGATTATTATCCCGACCTCCCGTGGCGTCCTTAACGGCATGAAAAACACCCGCCCTGCAGCGTAGAACTGAGAATGTGAAGAGGAGCGACTACCCTATAAGTTATATCAAAATTTTTGCATAAAATTTGCGAGATTGAAATAAAAGCACTAATTTTGTACCCGCTATCAAAAACGACCTTGGAAAGATGCCGGAGTGGTCGATCGGGGCGGTCTCGAAAACCGTTGTGCGTTTTACGTACCGGGGGTTCGAATCCCTCTCTTTCCGCAACCTAAGGCGACAAAAATCAGCCTAAGACGGACAAACCGCAGACTATCAAATAGTTCTGCGGTTTTTTCGTGTCTATCCCTTTCAACTCAGGACTGAAATCAGACCAAGAAAAGGGGGTCATCGGATTTTTGGGGTCATCGGATTTTTCCGGTGCATGGCATATTTTTAAGCAAAAAGTCTGCAT
>CAJLTZ010000061.1 GCA_905209725.1 uncultured Muribaculaceae bacterium | reverse complement strand
CTTTTTTGATGCTATTCCTGTATGATGTTGACAAATACGTTTTAGAGGAAAGTTATTAAAAAAAATTGAAATATAGGCGTTGTTTGCCCGTTTAAATGATAATTAGTAATTTTGCATTGCAATACCAACTCTTTATAAAGGCAGTTTACCTTTTCAGAAAAGGATTTGAAATCACGACATATGTCAACAAATACAATCGACAATACGCGCAAAGTCACTACGCGCCGCCTCGTGGAGATGAAGCAACGGGGCGAAAAGATATCGATGCTCACGGCCTATGATTATTCGATGGCTCGCCTTATCGATGGCGCCGGCATCGACGTAATTCTCGTGGGCGACTCGGCCTCCAATGTAATGGCCGGAAATGTCACCACCCTTCCCATCACTCTCGACCAGATGATATATCATGCCAAGTCGGTGATGAAGGGTGTGCAGCGCGCTCTTGTTGTAGTCGACCTTCCGTTCGGTTCCTATCAGGGGAATTCCAAGGAGGCTCTTGCATCGGCAATCCGCATCATGAAGGAGAGCCATGCCGAGGCAGTGAAGATGGAGGGCGGTTCGGAAATCCGCGAGAGCGTGGAAAGGATTCTCTCGGCCGGCATTCCGGTGATGGGTCATCTCGGCCTCACTCCCCAGAGCATCAACAAGTTCGGCACCTATAATGTGCGTGCCCGCCAGAAGGAGGAGGCCGATAAACTCGTGGCCGATGCCCATATGCTCGAGGAGATCGGTTGCTTTGGCATTGTGCTGGAAAAGATTCCTGCCGACCTTGCTGCCAGAGTGGCATCGGAACTTACAATCCCCATCATCGGCATCGGTGCCGGAGGCGGAGTCGACGGCCAGGTGCTCGTGATGCATGACATGTTAGGCATCAATCAGGGTTTCTCCCCTCGCTTCCTCAGAAGATATGCCGACGTGGGCACGGTGATTCACGACGCTGTGGGCCGCTATATCGAGGATGTGAAAAGCGGTGACTTTCCCAACGAAAGCGAACAGTATTGAAATCTCCTTTCCCCGTAAGATAAAATGGCAGTCCCCCAGATTGACGTTTCGATAATAATTGTCAATTATCGGTCGAAGGCACTCGTGGATGAATGCCTGAAATCGGTGGTGCAGTTCACTCACGATGTCTCTTATGAGGTGATAGTGGTAGACAATGCATCGGGCGATGGCGTCGGGGATATGCTTCAGACAGAGTTTGGCAATCACCCGGAATTTCATTTTATCCAGCTTGCAGATAATGTGGGATTCGGACGTGCCAACAATGCGGGGTTTGATGTAGCACGCGGACGCTATCTGTTTTGTCTCAATCCCGATACGCTATTGCTCAATAATGCGGTGAAAATCCTTACCGATTTTCTCGACTCACATCCCGATGCAGGCGCCTGTGGTGGCAATCTCTTTAATGCAAACATGCAGCCCACCCTCTCCTTCCGGCGCTTCTTTCCAGGCATACGTTGGGAATTAAATGAGTTTCTCAATCTGAAACCCGAGAAACTGGTATGGGGTATCAACCGTGATTTCAACCATACCGACAGGCCGATGCAAGTGGCCTACATCACCGGTGCCGACCTTATGCTTCGGCGCGAGGCAGTAGACCAATGCGGTGCGTTCCGAAAGGAATTCTTCATGTATTATGAGGAAACTGACCTTTGCCGGAGAATTCTTCACGCCGGATGGAAAATTTACTCAGTGCCGGATGCCCGCATCCAGCACCTCGAGGGGGGGACATTCAAGAACAGCGTCGTCAATAAAGCCCGCATATTCCGTTCAGAAAAGGGTCGCGACACATATTTTATTCTAAATTACAGGCCATTGGCGCGCCATATAGCCAATGCACTCCACCGGCTTACAGTAGCCACACGCTGTGCCCTGCTCAAAGACTCCCCCAAAGCACAAGCATGGCATATTAAAAAAGCATACCTTAAAAAAGGCGACTTCCGGGAATGACAAGCCTACCACTTTGCTTGTCGCGTAAGAGGAGTTCAGACCCCATCCCACAAAAAATGTTAACGCAGGGGTCACCGCTATTTGCGCATCTCAGCCAAGTCGCATCAGTCGCATAGCCCGCTATGCTCCTTCTTTAACTTGCTGAGCTGCATCAAAAATCGGTCGCCCCTGCGTTAACATTTTTTGTGGGATGGGGTCTTAATTATTTAGGATTTTTTCTTCCCGATGCAGCCGGCGCGGTTGCGTATCCCGAAAAAAATTGCTAATTTTGCGGGCAATATGGAACCGTTAAAACACGAATGTGGCGTGGCCATGGTTAGGCTGCGCAAGCCCCTGAGTTATTTTCAGGACAAATATGGCTCCTGGATGTATGGCCTCAACAAGCTCTATCTCATGATGGAGAAGGAGCACAACCGAGGTCAGGAGGGGGCCGGACTCGCCTGCGTCAAGCTCGACGCCGCCCCCGGCGAGGAGTTTATGTTCCGCGAAAGAGCCGAAGGCTCCGGAGCCATCCGCGAGATTTTCGACGCTGTGCATAAACGACTGGCCTCCTATTCCCCTCAAGATTTGGCCAACGCCGATTTGGCAAGCCGCTGTTTTCCCTTTGCCGGTGAGATTTATATGGGTCACCTCCGGTACTCCACCACGGGACGCAGCGGCATTTCTTTTGTCCATCCCTTCCTGCGCCGGAACAACTGGCGGGCCAAGAATCTTTGCATCTGTGCCAATTTCAACATGACAAACGTGCAGGATATCTTCCGTCACATCGCCGTGAAAGGGCAGCATCCCCGCATGATTTCCGACACATTCCTTCTTCTCGAGCAGCTTGGCCACCGCCTCGACCGTGAGAGTGAGCGCTGTTTCCAGATTGCCGTGGACCAGGGTCTTACCGACACCGACATCACAGCCTTCATCGAGCAGAACATCGACGTGGCCCACATCCTGGAGCAGAGCGCCCCTGTATGGGACGGCGGCTATGTGCTCTGCGGAGTGACAGGCAGCGGCGAACTCTTCGCCATGCGCGACCCCTGGGGCATCCGTCCGGCCTTCTGGTATGCCGACGAGGAGGTGTTCGCCCTCGCCTCGGAACGTCCCGTGATCCAGACATCCTTCGACGTGGAGGCAGGACAGGTCACCGAGCTCCTTCCCGGCCAGGCCATCTTCATGTCGCGGGCCGGGAAAATTCGCGTCCAGCAGATTATCCCGGCGAAGAAATATTCCCCCTGCTCCTTCGAGCGCGTATATTTCAGCCGCGGCTCCGACGGCGACATCTACCGCGAGCGCAAGCAGATGGGCATCAACCTCGTGCCCGCCATCCTCCGCTCTATCGACAATGACACGGACCATACCGTGTTCTCATATATCCCCAACACCGCCGAAGCAGCGTTCTATGGCATGGTGCAGGGTCTGAACGAACATCTGAATGCAGAGAAGGCCCGCCAGATCATCGGGGCAAACGGCAGCCTTACTCCCGATCAGCTCACCAGCATCCTCTCGCGCCGAATCCGCTCTGAGAAGGTGGCCTGGAAGGATATAAAGCTGCGCACCTTCATCTCCGAGACCAACACGCGCAACGACCTTGCGGCACACGTATACGACATCACCTACGGCTCGCTCAATCCTTATGAGGACAATCTGGTGATCATCGACGATTCCATCGTGCGCGGCACCACCCTTCGCGAGAGCATCATCCGCATTCTCGACCGTCTCCATCCGCGCCGCATCGTGGTGGTGAGTTCCAGCCCGCAGGTGAGATATCCCGACTATTACGGCATCGACATGGCACGCATGGAGGAATTTATCGCCTTCCAGGCTGCCATTCAACTCGCACTCGATCGCGGTCGACGAGATAAGATAATGGATATCTATGAACGCTGCCTCCGCCAGCGCAATATCCCGAATGAGGAGAAGAAGAATCTCGTGAAGGAACTTTACGACCTCTTCTCCGACGAGGAGATCTCCGATAAGATTGCCGGGATGCTGCGACCAGATGGTATAGAGGCGGAGGTGAGGATTGTATATCAGAGTCTTGAGGGCCATCGTCAGGCATGTCCCAATCATCCTGGCGACTGGTATTTCTCCGGAGAATATCCCACTCCGGGCGGCCTTGAGCGAATCAACGAAGCATACATCAGTTACATCGAAGAAATATTTCTGAAGAAATGAAAAAAGCCACATTGATCCTTGACGACGGGAGCCGGTTCGAGGGCTTCTCTTTCGGATATGAAGGGGGAGCGGCCGGCGAGGTGGTGTTCAACACCGCGATGACGGGCTACCCCGAGAGCCTCACCGACCCCTCCTATGCGGGTCAGCTCATGACGCTGACCTATCCTCTGGTGGGCAATTACGGCGTTCCTTCCGACGCCGAGCAGGTGAACGGCATTCCCCGCTTTATGGAGAGCGACCGCATCTATCCCTCGGCGCTGATTGTGAGCGACTATTCGGAGCAATACAGCCACTGGAACGCGGCCGAGAGCCTCTCCGACTGGCTGAAGCGCGAGAAGGTGCCCGCCATCACAGGCATCGACACACGCCGGCTCACCAAACTGCTCCGAGAAAGCGGCGTCATGATGGGCCGCATAGAGGTGGAGGGTGGCGAACCCGCCCCGGCCGAACGCGTCCCCTACGACCGGATCAATTATGTGGCAAAAGTGTCGTGCAAGAAAACACAGCATTATAATTCCGGCGCCCCGAAACGTGTCCTGCTCGTGGACTGCGGCGCCAAGAACAATATAGTCCGCTGTCTCATCAACCGTGGCGTGGAAGTGATGCGCGTTCCCTGGGATTATGATTTCAACAATGTTCCTTTCGATGGTCTCTTCCTCTCCAACGGCCCCGGCAACCCCGACATGTGCTCCGAAACGGTGGAATATATCCGCAAGTTTATCTCCAACCCCGACGAGAAGCGCCCGCTGATGGGCATCTGCATGGGCAACCAGCTGCTGGCCAAGGCCGCCGGCGCCACCGTATATAAGCTCAAATATGGACACCGTTCCCACAACCAGCCGGTACGCATGGAGGGCACCGACCGCTGCTTCATCACCAGCCAGAATCATGGCTTCGCCGTGGACCCCTCCACTCTCGAGGAGGGCTGGGAACCATATTTCACCAATATGAACGACGGCAGCAACGAGGGAATCCGCCACCGGGAGAAGCCCTGGTGGTCGGTGCAGTTCCATCCGGAGGCTTCGGGTGGACCGGTCGACACCGAATTCCTCTTCGACGATTTCATCAAGCTTCTCTAATCACCTCCTAACCAAACTGACATCATGCAATCCAATCAAGACATAAAAGAGATAAAGAAAGTGCTGGTGCTGGGCTCGGGCGCCCTGAAGATCGGGGAGGCCGGTGAGTTTGACTATTCCGGCAGCCAGGCACTGAAGGCCCTGCGCGAGGAGGGAATCGAGACGGTGCTGATCAATCCCAACATCGCCACAGTGCAGACCTCGGAGGGTGTGGCCGACCATATCTATTTTCTTCCTGTCACTCCCCTCTTCGTGGAGCGCGTCATCGAGCGCGAGCGTCCGCAGGGCATCATGCTAGCATTCGGAGGCCAGACTGCCCTGAATTGCGGCGTGGAACTCTACCATTCCGGCGTGCTCGAGCGCTACGGAGTGAAGGTGCTCGGCACCCCCGTGCAGAGCATCATCGACACGGAGGACCGCGAGATTTTTGTCAAAAAACTCGATGAAATCAATGTCAACACCATCGACTCAATGGCTTGCGAGAACACCGAGCAGGCTCTTGAGGCTGCTGAACGCCTGGGCTACCCGGTGATTCTGCGCGCTGCATATGCGCTCGGGGGTCTCGGCTCCGGTTTCTGCGACAATGCCGACGAGCTCCGACGCCTCGCTGAAAAGGCGTTCTCCTTCTCGCCGCAGGTGCTCGTGGAGAAGAGCCTCAAGGGCTGGAAAGAGGTGGAATATGAGGTGGTTCGCGACCGCTACGACAATTGCATCACGGTCTGCAACATGGAAAACCTCGACCCGCTCGGCATCCACACCGGCGAGAGCATCGTGGTGGCTCCCTCGCAGACTCTTACCAATTCTGAATATCACAAACTGCGCGAGCTTTCCATCCGCATCGCGCGCCATATAGGCATCGTGGGCGAATGCAACGTGCAGTTTGCCCTCTGCCCCGATTCGGAGGATTACCGTGTGATTGAGGTGAATGCGCGTCTGAGCCGTTCCTCTGCGCTGGCCTCCAAGGCAACAGGATATCCCCTCGCTTTCGTGGCCGCCAAACTCGGCCTAGGATACGGCCTGTTCGACCTGAAGAATTCCGTAACAAAGAGCACCTCGGCCTTCTTCGAGCCGGCTCTCGACTATGTGGTCTGCAAGATTCCGCGCTGGGACCTCGGCAAGTTCCGCTTCGTGAGCCGCGAATTGGAATCCTCGATGAAATCGGTGGGCGAGGTGATGGCTATCGGCCGCACTTTCGAGGAGGCCATCCAGAAGGGTCTGCGAATGATCGGACAGGGAATGCACGGATTCACCGATAATAAGGAGATTGAGATTCCCGATGTGGAGGCTGCCCTTCATGCGCCCACCGACAAGCGCATCTTCGTGATTGAAAAGGCTTTCGATCAGGGATACGACATCGACCGCATCCACGAACTCACCAAAATCGACCGCTGGTTTCTCCAGAAACTCAAGAAGATACACAACACCGACCGCGAACTTCGCGCCTGTGCCGGCATCGGGGCGGTTCCTGTTGAGCTGCTGCGTCGCGCCAAGCGCGAGGGCTTCAGCGATTTCCAGATTGCCCGCGCCGTGGGCATGGAAAAGGATGAGGATATCCAGGACGCCATGATGGAGGTGCGCCGTCGCCGCAAGAGTCTCGGCATCATGCCGGTGGTGAAGCAGATCGACACCCTGGCCGCCGAATATCCGGCTCGCACTAATTACCTGTACCTCACCTATAGCGGCGAGGAGCACGACATCGACTATGAGCGCGACGGCCGCTCGGTGGTGGTGCTCGGCTCGGGTGCCTATCGCATCGGCAGCTCGGTGGAGTTTGACTGGTGCGGCGTGCAGGCGCTTAATACTATTCGCCACGAGGGCTGGCGTGGAGTGATGGTAAACTATAACCCGGAGACCGTCTCTACCGACTATGACCTCTGCGACCGGCTTTATTTCGACGAACTCTCTTTCGAACGTGTGCTCGACATCCTCGACCTTGAGACGCCTCACGGAGTGGTGGTTTCCACAGGCGGCCAGATACCGAACAACTTAGCGCTGCGCCTCGATCAACAGGGAGTGCCTCTGCTCGGCACCTCCGCTAAAAGCATCGACAATGCCGAGGACCGCGAGAAGTTCTCCGCAATGCTGGGCCGCATCGGCGTGGACCAGCCTGAATGGAGCGCGCTGACTTCGATGGATGATATCAACCGCTTTGTCGACCGCGTGGGATTCCCCGTATTGGTGCGCCCCTCTTACGTGCTTTCCGGCGCCGCTATGAATGTTTGCTCTTCGCGCGAGGAACTCGAACGATTCCTCACCCTGGCGGCTAATGTGTCGAAGCGCCACCCTGTGGTGGTGTCCCGATTCCTCGAGCACGCAAAGGAGGTGGAGATGGATGCCGTGGCCCGCAATGGCGAAATCATTGCATATGCAATCTCGGAGCATATCGAGTTTGCCGGTGTCCATTCGGGCGATGCCACAATCCAGTTTCCCCCGCAGAAACTATATGTGGAGACTGCCCGCCGCATCAAGAAGATTTCCAAGAAGATAGCGAAGGAACTCAACATCTCCGGACCTTTCAATATCCAGTTCCTCGCCCGCGACAACGATATCAAGGTGATTGAATGCAACCTGCGCGCTTCGCGAAGTTTCCCGTTCGTGAGCAAGGTGCTGAAAATAAACTTTATCGAACTGGCCACGAGGATTATGCTCGGCCTGCCCGTGTCGAAGCCCGACAAGAGCGTGTTCGACCTCGACTATGTGGGCGTCAAGGCCAGCCAGTTCTCCTTCAACCGTCTGCAGAAAGCCGACCCGAAACTGGGCGTCGACATGGTGAGCACCGGCGAGGTGGGCTGCTTAGGCGAGGATGCCCGCGCTGCCCTGCTCACAAGTATGCTCTCCGTGGGCCATCGCGTTCCCGCCAAGAGCGTGCTGCTCTCCACTGGCAACGGCAAGCAGAAAGGCGACCTGCTCCAGGCCGCCCAGTTGCTCCGCGCCAAGGGTTATACTCTTTATGCCACCGAGGGCACAAGCCGCCATCTCGATGAGAACGGCGTGGAGAACACCCGCGTCTACTGGCCCGATGAGGAGGGTTTCCCGCAGGCCATCGACATGCTCCACCGCCATGAGATCGACCTTGTGGTGAATATCCCCCGCAATTATTCCGACAAGGAGATTACGAATGGCTACCGGATTCGCCGCGCGGCCATCGACCTCAATATCCCGCTGATCACCAACGCCCGCCTGGCCTCGGCATATATCCGTGCCTTCTGCGCTATGCGCCCCGACGAACTGGAAATCAAGAGTTGGCAGGAGTTTTAATTGATACCTAACACCTTAAACCTGAAACCTGACATCCATGGACAAGAGAGATATTCCTTTGTTGATAAAGGGTGGTGAAGTATTTGACGGCAGTGGCCGTCGCCGTCGCGAGGACCTGCTCGTGAGCCGCGGCAGGATTTATGATGCCGCGCCGGAGATTCCGGCCGCGGAGGGATGGCGCGTGATTGACGCCACGGGCATGGCGGTGCTCCCGGGCCTGGTGGATGCCCATGTGCATCTGCGCGAACCCGGCTACTCTTATAAGGAGACCATCAAATGCGGCACCCGTGCTGCCGCTCGAGGCGGCTTTACCAGCGTATGCCCGATGCCCAACCTCAACCCTGTGCCCGATTCCATCGAGGCACTTGGCGAACAACTCGACATCATCCGTCGCGACGCAGCGGTGGAAGTGCTCCCCTATGCCTCGATCACCCGCGGCCGCCTCGGCGCCGAACCCGTGGATTTCACGGCCCTGGCGCCGCTTGTGGCCGGATTCTCCGATGATGGCTCGGGAGTGCAGGATGCTGCCGTGATGCGCCTTGCCATGAAGGAGGTGGCCGCTACCGGAAAAGTGCTGGCCGCCCACTGCGAGGTGGAAGCGCTTCTCAATAAGGGCTACATCCATGCCGGACGTTATGCCCGCGCCAACGGCCACCGTGGCATCAGTTCGGAGAGTGAATGGCGCGAGGTGGAACGCGACATCAGACTGGCCGCCCAGACTGGCTGCAGCCTGCATATCTGCCATGTGTCCACAGCCGAAAGCGTGCGACTCGTGCGTCAGGCCAAGGAACGTTGCCTTCCTGTAACCTGCGAGACAGCCGCCCATTATCTGGCTTTCTGCGAGGACGACCTCCAGGAGGATGGACGATTCAAGATGAATCCGCCGCTCCGTTCGGCTTCCGACCGCCAGGAGATTGTACGCGGCCTCGCCGACGGAACAATCGACATCATAGCCTCCGACCACGCTCCGCATTCAGCCGAAGAAAAGAGCCGTGGCCTTGAGAAAAGCGCGATGGGCGTAACTGGCCTCGAACTCTCGCTTCCGGCCGCCTATACCTACGGCGTGCTCGCCGGCCATTTCTCCATGGAACGCCTCGTGGAACTGATGGCTCTTGCACCAAGACGCATTTTCGGTATCGACGGCGGCATTGCAAAGGACTCGCGTGCAGACATCACGGTGGTTGACCTCCGCGAAAACTTCAAGGTGAATCCCGATGAGTTCCTCTCCAAAGGGAAGGCCACTCCTTTCGAAGGTCTGGCTCTCAACGGCCGTGTGAAAGCCACCATTGCCGGCGGCGTTCTCGCCTATACCGCTCCGGAGATTTCCCTCTGATGCCTTTATAATTAAGATACGATGATTAAGAGCGAATACAAGATATTGGAACACAGACGCATCGGCGGCCGGACCATGCTGATGCGCGTGGGTGGCGACACAAGTTGCTTCTCGATGCCGGGACAGTTTGTGGATATCGCCATTCCGGGTTTCACGCTGCGACGCCCCATCTCGGTTTGCTGCTACGATACAGAGTCCTTTATTATGGTCTATGACATTGTAGGCCACGGCACGGAGGCTCTTGCAGAAATGCCGGTGGGCACTACTCTCGACATGCTGGCCGGTCTGGGACGCGGATTCCGCACCGAACGTGCCGGCAATGCCCCTGTGCTTTTCGGCGGTGGCGTTGGCTGCCCTCCAATCTATGGCCTGGCCAAGACGCTGAAGGAGAGTGGGATTACACCCACGGTGATTCTCGGTTTCAATTCGGCCGACCGCGTGATTATGCGCGATATGTTTGAGGCGCTGGAGGTGCCGTTCCATATCGCCACGCTCGACGGCTCCCTGGGCACTCGCGGATACGTAACCGATGCGATGAAGGCTATTGGCTTGAATCCCACCTATTTCTATGCCTGCGGCCCGATGCCGATGCTTCGCGCCCTCTGTCAGGGCGTTGAGGCGCCAGGCGAGGTGAGTCTCGAGGCAAGGATGGGATGCGGATTCGGTGCCTGCATGTGCTGCTCGGTGGAAACCGCTGACGGCGCTAAAAGAATCTGCAAAGATGGTCCGGTGTTTGGAAAGGAGGAACTCATATGGAAATGAATAATACAGCCGCTAATCCGCGCCTTGCCGTGAATCTTTGCGGCGTTGCCCTGAAAAACCCGATTATCCCGGCCTCCGGTTGCTTCGGCTATGGCTATGAGATGGCGCAATGGTACGACATCAATATGCTCGGTTCCTTCTCCTTCAAGGGCACCACACTCCATCCGCGCTTCGGCAACGAGTTGCCGCGAGTGGCTGAGTGCGAGGCGGGTATGCTCAATTCGGTTGGTTTGCAGAATCCGGGCGTCGATGCCGTGATTTCCGAGGAGTTGCCGAAGATGCGCCGTGTCTATTCCGGACCTGTCGTGGCCAATATTTCGGGCTTCGGCGTTGATGAATACCGCGAGTGCTGCCGCCGCATCGACGGCGAGGAGCAGGTGGCTATTATCGAATTGAACGTGAGCTGCCCGAATGTGCACGGCGGAGGCATGAGCTTCGGCACGCATGCGGCATCCGTGGAACAGGTGGTACGAGCCGTGAAACAGGTCACTTCGCTGCCGGTAATCGTCAAACTCACTCCCAATGTAACTGATATCACCGAGATGGCTCGCGCTGCGGAACAAGCCGGCGCCGACGGCATCTGCGTAATCAATACACTTCTCGGAATGCGCATCGACCTGCGCACACGACGTCCCATCCTCGCAAATACGATGGGAGGATTCTCCGGCCAGGCGGTCTTCCCCGTGGCCCTCAGGATGGTATGGCAAGTGAGTCATGCCGTCAATATTCCGGTGGTGGGCTGCGGTGGCGTGGCTTCGGCCGAAAATGTGCTTGAGATGATGATGGCGGGAGCCACAGCCGTAGAGGTGGGCACAGCCAATCTCATCAATCCCTATGCCTGCCGCGATATCATCAACGCTCTCCCGGAAGCGATGGACCGATATGGAATCAAAAACCTTACCGAACTTACTGAACATTAAAGCATAGCCGCATATACGAAAGATATTGACAGTTATGAAGAAAGACGTTATAATAGCGTGCGACTTCCCTACAGCGGAGGCCACACTCGAATTCCTTGATAAGTTTACCGACGAGAAGCCTTTTCTCAAGATCGGTATGGAGCTCTACTATTCTGCCGGTCCCGACATCGTGCGCGAGATTCGCCGCCGCGGACATAAGATCTTCCTCGACCTTAAGCTCCACGATATTCCCAACACGGTGCGCAAGGCAATGCGCGTGCTCTCGGGTCTCGACGTGGATATGGTGAATGTACACGCCGGAGGCGGCGTGGCTATGATGGAGGCTGCCCTTGAGGGTCTCAAGGAGGGTCGCACAGATGGCACCCGCCCCTTGATTATCGCCGTAACACAGTTGACGAGCACATCGCAGGAGGCTCTTAACGAGCAACTTCTCATTCCGGGCGCCATCAACGACTGCATCGCCCATTATGCCCGCAACGCCCGCAAGGCAGGGCTCGACGGAGTGGTTTGTTCGCCATTGGAAGCAAGACTTGTGAAGGATGCAGCGGGAGAGGATTTCCTTACGATAACCCCTGGTATCCGCTATCCGGATGCAGCGAAGGATGACCAGAGCCGCATCACATCGCCGGCACGCGCCCGCGAGATAGGCAGCGATTTCATCGTGGTGGGCCGTCCCATCACAGCCGCACCCGACCCCGTGGCCGCCTACCGCCGCGTATGCCGCGATTTCCTCGGAGAATAATATAAAAATCAATCAGTCGCGGAGCGACTGCCCCATTAAATAAAACCAATGAAAGAAAAAGAGATAGCAAACGCGCTGCTGGAGATTCAGGCAGTGTTCCTGCGCCCTGACGACCCCTTCACATGGGCCAGCGGCATCAAGAGCCCCATATATTGCGACAACCGTCTTATCCTCACCTCCCCCAAGGCCCGCGACCTTGTGGAGCATGCCATCGCCGACGCCGTGAAGGAGTATTATCCCGAGGCCGAGACGCTGATGGGCACGAGCACGGCAGGCATCGCACACGCTGCCATCGCCGGCCATCTGCTCGGTATGCCGATGGGATATGTGCGCGGTAGCGCCAAGGACCATGGCCGCAACAACCGCATCGAAGGACGCCTCGCTCCCGGCACGAAAGTTGTAGTGATCGAGGACCTTATCTCCACAGCAGGCAGCTGCATCGACGTGGTGGAGGCTCTCCGCGAGGCCGGAGCAGAGGTGCTCGGCGTTATAAGCATCTTCACCTATGGCATGCAGAAGGGCCTCGACCGTCTCGCCGCCGCCGGAGTGGAAAACCACAGCCTCTCCAACTTCGACACTCTCGTCGATGTGGCCGTGGAGAAGGACTATATCAAACCCGAAGACGCCGTGCGCCTCCGCAAGTTCATGGCCTGCCCCTCCGATGAAAGCTGGAGAAACTAAGTCTGAGTACTAAGTAATAAGTAATAAGGGATAAGAATTAGGTAATAAGATTTTTAGGAAATAGCAATTGAATAGATCATGAGACATGTAATCGACCCTACGGATCTCTCCACAGAAGAATTGGAGGAAGTGATCAACCTTGGCCTTGACATCATCGCCAACCGTGCGAAATATGCCGACGCCTGCCGCGGCCGCAAACTGGCCACGCTATTCTATGAACCCTCCACACGCACCCGTCTGTCGTTCACATCGGCGATGATGGAGCTCGGAGGCAATGTGATTGGTTTCAGCGATGCGCGCAATTCCTCTGTAAGCAAGGGGGAGACCGTGGCCGACACCACGCGCGTGATCAATTGCTTCGCCGATATCATCGCGATGCGCCACCCTGTGGAGGGCGCACCGCTGCAGTCTGCGCTCATCAGCCGCACTCCTGTGATCAATGCCGGCGACGGCTCGCACGCTCATCCCACGCAGACCCTTACCGACCTGCTCACTATCCGCCGCGAACTCGGCCGCCTCGACAACCTTACCATCGGGTTCTGCGGCGACCTCAAGTTCGGCCGCACTGTGCATTCCCTCATAAAGGCTATGTCGCGCTTCAAGGGTACGAAGATTGTGCTCATCGCTCCCGACGAACTGAAGATACCCTCCTACATGAAGTCGGAGGTGATCGAACGTCTCGGCATGCCTTGCGTGGAGGTGTCCAACTTAGAGGATGTGATCGGCGACCTCGACGTGCTCTATATGACCCGCGTCCAGAAGGAACGCTTCCTCGACGAGGATGAATACAACCGTGTGAAGGACTGTTTCGTGCTCACCGCCGAGAAGATGCGCGCCGCCAAGGCCGACATGCGCGTGCTCCATCCCCTCCCCCGCGTAAATGAGATTGCCACCGATGTCGATTCCGACCCGCGTGCAGCCTATTTCCGCCAGGTGGAGAATGGCAAGTTCGTGCGCATGGCTCTGATGCTCAAGCTTCTCGAATGGGCCGACAAGGAGGATAAACATCGCGACCTGATTCCCGAGGGCACCGTACGCGGCCAGTACCGCTGCAGCAATCCCCGCTGCATCAGCAATGTGGAGCACTGCGAGAGCCTGTTCCGCCCGGCAGCCGACGGAAACGGTCTTCGTTGCCTCTACTGCGAAAGCCGCCCGGAAGCGTGAATAATTTTGAATTTGGAATTTGGAATTTGAATTTCTAATTTTGAGTTTGCTGATTAGCAAAGCCTTATGAGATATTTCTGGAAAAGCATCCTGGCGGGAGTCTGCATCGGACTCGGTGGCACAATCTTCCTGCGTGTGGGTGGTGTGGTTGGCGCCTGTCTCTTCGCTTTCGGCCTGATTGCAGTGGTGAGCATGGGCTTGAATCTCTTCACGGGGAAGGCTCAGTTTGTATGGCGAAATCCCCGCGATTATGCCTGGCTACTCACTATGCTCGGTCTCAACATCGCGGGCTGTCTGGCGCTCGCCCTAGCCATCAACAATTCCGCGATGACGGAGGCGGCCACCGGCATAATCAACGCCCGTCTTGACTATGGGCCGCTGCGTGCAGGGGTGCTGGCAATCGGTTGCGGTTTCATCATGACATTGGCCGTGCAGAACGCCTCGAAGGGGCATTGGCTGCCATTGCTTTTCGGCATACCCGCCTTTATCCTCTGTGGGCTGCCCCACTGCATCGCCGACGCCTTCTACATCTGCTGTCTGCCCCACGAATATCTTCTGGAGAATATCGCCGACATCGCCATCTTCTATCTGGCAATAGTGGCAGGTAATTTCCTGGGATGCAACGCCTACCGCCTCACCGCACCCGGCCAATCGCGTACAGCTCCGACAGCAGAACCTACCACCTCGTCGGCCAAATAATAATTAACAGATTATGACAAAAGAATTCACATCAAGAATAGAGGAGGCCCGTGAGCGCAAGGCAACGCTGAACTGCGCCCAGTCGGTGGCCTGCACATATTGCGACCTGGCCGGCATCAGCGAAGAGGATGCCACGCGTATCTGCAGCGGCATGGGCCTGGGAATGGGCACGATGGAGGGCACTTGCGGCGCTCTCCTTGGCGCCGCAGTGGTACTCGGCGGAGCCATCGGCGACCGCAATAAGTCGCGCATCGCCGTGGCACAGCTTATGAAAGAATTCGGCGAACGCAACGGCGCCACAATCTGTGGCCAGCTCAAGGGCAAAGGCACCGGCAAAGTCCTCCGCGCCTGCCCCGACTGCGTGGCCGATGCCGCCGAATTCCTCGAATCCCTTCTCCCGACAGAAGAACTCTAATGTTTAGACAGGAGAACTTTTTGGACAGGAGAACAGGAGAACTTTTTGGACAGGAGAACAGGAGAACTTTTTGGACAGGAGGACAGGAGAACTTTTTTGGACAGGAGAACAGGAGAACTTTTTTGGACAGGAGAACAGGAGAACTTTTTGGACAGGAGAACAGGAGAACTTTTTTGGACAGGAGAACAGTAGAACTTTTTTGGACAGGAGAACAGGAGAACATGTACTCACACGATTGTTCTACTGTTCTCCTGTCTAAAATAATGTTCTACTGTTCTCCTGTCTAAAATA
>CAJLTZ010000060.1 GCA_905209725.1 uncultured Muribaculaceae bacterium | reverse complement strand
TTCAGCCCAGTGCCGCACGTTAAGGCACCCTATGAATAATGTAGGCTAAAAAGATGGTTCAGGGACGGGCCTATTTCAAGGGTAAAGTCATGGCGGAAGTGAACGACATAGGATTTGGTACCGTAGATTCGGTAATCGAAGTTCTCGTAAAACAACTACCTACCGACATTCCCCAAGGTTGCACAGTTCAGTTCCGTATAACTGACTGCGACAGCCAAAAGGAGGTCGTATATGAGCGTTCCAAAGGAAAGGGCTTTTAGTCCTCGACTATCGGGTAGAAAACACCCTTGATGAGCTGCGACATTCCGTTCTCCGTGAATGTCGCAGTCATTTTTTCGCAGACATAGCGTTTGCCTCGAATGAGGAAAACAGAGCGGACATCGGGGATGTTGTCGGCGATAAACTTAAAGGTCGTTTTCATCTTCGGCTCGATGTTGTGGATAATCTGCCCCCTCCTTATCTGTCGGTCATTGATGCGCAGGGAGAAATGGGCGTAGTTGAAATTGCTCCAGTCATCGGCAATAACAATGTTCTCGACATTCGGGTAAGGCAGATGCCCTCCCTGATAGTAGTTGGAGCCATCGTACCAACCGATATAAATGCGGTCGTAGTATTCAGATTTTTTCTCCTTCTCCCCGGCGGCGAGCGAGGAAACCGTATGCGTCAGCATAAAGGGGTGATCGCTGTCATTCTCGCTCGTCGTATTGGTGTCTTCATCATATCCGGAGAAGGAAAGGAAAAGCACACGACCGTATTTTTCCTCGGTATCGTCAATCCATGCCGGGACAAACTCAATCTCCACCTGCTCAGCGTCATCGTCCTCACTGACGATACGACCGCCAAAGAGATTGACCGGTTGCAGACGGCACTTGTATAGGTAATAAACATAGACTCCACCATTTGGACGGAACTCAATTTTAATATCACGACTCATAGGACGGATTACGAAATAAGCGTCGCAGTCGGCGGCATAGAGCAGCTTGTCGATTTGACCGCCTCTGTGGTGCTGACCGTTCCAAGTGCGATATGAGCGGTTTGCGTCAAGCAGCTCTCGCATGGAGTTGTATTTGACAACGCGGTTCTGCCATCCCTTGATGAACCAGTCGCATGAGTAGAACTTCCACATCTCATGGTCGCAGTCCTTATAGACAAGATTCTTCGATTCCAGATACTCGCAGCGGTCATCATCTACCTTTACCTCGGTGGAGTGATCCTCGACCACGTCTTCGAGGCAGACGGGACGCTTCGCGGCCAGAGTCGCCTGAGTGAAGGCAAAAGTGATGCGCTTGCCCCGATGGTCGAAGTCGAACTCACCGCCGAGGAACAATTCAAGTTTCTCGAAATATTCCTCGACCGTCCAATGCGGCAGAGCGTTGGCAAATTCGGGCATATACCACGCATGAGGGAGAGTGTTGCAGATAAGGAGATACTTGTATTCCTCCACGTCCTCCCACTTGGAGAAGTCGGCGGTATAGCCGACGGCCTCGCATATCTTCTTTGTGATGTAAAGAAGATACGGCTGCCACGACAAGCCGGTGTGTCCTCGCTCCACTCGTAATGCGACCTGTTCTGCACGGCGTCATCGACAATATGCTCCGCCTTGTTCTGAATGTTGCCCGAATAGTCGTTGACCCACGGCAGGGCCACACATTTACAGCCCGAATATTCGGGGTACCAGGCATTGTACGGAGTGATGCCGGACTTATATGTTATGGACGGAGCGCCGAGGTCAAGTTCATTGATATAGACCTTGTCGAAGGTCTTGTCAAAGTTCTGTTCCGAGCGTCCTTCGAGGAACTGCGTCTTGACCTCGGTCTCGGATATTTCGGTGATGGTGATGGAGCCGAACTTGTAGAAGCCCTTGTCGCGTATCTCGCAGTCAAAGATTACTTTCTGCGCGGCTACATCTGCACGGTTGATGTGGCCGAAGATAGCGATGTTTTCGGGACATCCCTTCAAGGGGAATGTGATTGTGAGGGTGTAGCCGTCACTGCCCGAAAACAGGCGGTTCTCGGAAACGTACTCAAAGGAAGTACCCTTTTTGAGTGCGGCCAGTTTGTTGTTGACGTATATGTGCATTATTTCCTTGATTTGGGAGATTTATTCTTCATCAGGCGGTCGTACTCGTCCTGGGCCTGTTGTATGCCGTGATTTCCGGCTACGGTGTTCACGGTAACAAATGGCTCGTTCAGTCTTGAATCGAGCCGGTCGAGGACGGCCACCATTCTGTCATCAGACGGTGCGGGAGCGGCGGCATAGGTGTTGTTCACTACGGTTTGAGGCGCGGAGGGCTGTGCGGCCATGACTGCGGGAGCTGTAATCGTGCGCGACACATCGGCGGCAGTTATAGAGCCGATAGTGTTGGTTCGCTGAGCATAGTCCAGAGCCTCCAACAGAGGGCGGGTTTGGGGATTATTGACAAGGCGTTGCGAAGCGACCCATTCCCCTTTGTGAACGACACCTGCTACTTCATCGGCCTTACCCTCCGGGGTAAAACCGCCGGACTGATAGCCCTGGGCCTCCGAAGCCTGTTGCTGTTTCTTGATGGCGGCAATCTGGATGGCACCTGCGGCGATAGCCATAGCAGCCGCGATGGGCGCGAGGATGTAGCCTACCACCGGGACTGCGGCGGCAGAACCGTAGGCGTTCAGGGCGTTGGTCGCGGTCTGCGCCACGGCCTGTATGACCTGCATCGCGAACATCTTGCGGTTGGCCTCCTTCTTTGCCTTGGCGATTTCCTTCTCCTTGTCCTTTTCGAGCTTCTTGACCTTGTAGGTGTTACCCTCGGCACGGGAGATTTCCGCATCGTACCGCTTGTTTATCTCGGCTGTCTGTATGTCAAGTTCGGCCTGCATGAGCGAGGAGAGTTGCGAGAATACAGCCGACATACCCGAAACGAGCGTGTCGAGAGTACCCGTGAGCGCCTTTCCTCCGTCACCGTTGAGCCATTCCACGGAATCGGCGATGCCCCGTTCCATGGCGTTGCGGGTATCTTCCTCGGCAAGAAGCCCGTACTTCTTTTTCAGGGCGAGTTTCGCCTTTTCGTATGCCTCGTCGATGCGGAGTTTTTCTTCGGCATTGCCTTCGGCGGCGGCAAGTTCACGCTGATACACGACATCGAGCAAAGCGAGGTCGGCGTCGTACTTGGCCTGAGCCTCTTTTGGATTGTCGCCGAAGTAGTCCTTCTTCATGGAGGCATACTTGGCTTCAAGCTGTTCCCGTTCCTGCTGTTTACGCTGCATCTGCGCGATCAGCAGGGACTGTAACTGTTGCTCTGCCTGAAGCCTCTCCTTGCTGCCCTCCTTGGTAGCGGCAACGAGTTTGCGCTGATGCTCGATTTCGGCTTCCTCTGTCTTCAGGTCGTAGTCCTCCTTGGTGATGGAGCCGTCGATGTAGAATTGCTTCAACTGAGCAATCTCGGTGTTGTAGCGGTTGTTCTCCGCTTCGGCACTCTCGGCATCGAAACGCTCCTGCTGCTTCTTCTGGGCCTCACGCCACTCGGCGGTGATGGTCAGCCGCTCGGTCTCCGTAAGGTCGGTATGGAGAAGCTGCCGCTCGTAATACTCGACCGCTATCTCGTCCATACGCTTCATGTGAGCGAGATAGTCAGTTTCGCCGGTGGCGTAACTGATACGGGCCGAAGCCTCCTGCTGCTCCTTCCACTCCTTTTCCTTGGCGAACTTGTCGGTGCTACCGGCATTTCCGCCGCCACCTCCGCCGTTGCCGCTTCCACCGCCTCCGGTGTAGGTAATCGGGACATCCGGATTTTCAGGCTCCATAAGGGCCTCCGCAGAAATCTCGTATTTCTTGCGCAGAAATTCGTTGGCCTGATTTAGCTGACGCTGCTTTGTCAGGTTAGCCTGATAAGCGGCCTCGGAAGCATTGTAGGTCTGACCTGTGGATGCGACCCTGCGGGCGTAGGGAGCGACATTGACAGCCTGACCTGCGGCGGCGTCAGTGGAGTTGGTGTAGGACTGATAGCTCTCCATCTCACGGGCCCGGTTCCAGTCGGCGACGGCGGCATCGTGAGTCTGCTTGTCCTTGTCGCGCTGTGCTTTCAGCCCCGGAGCCTGTTGTTCGAGAGTGAGCAACTGCTTCTCGTTCTCCTCGATTTTGGCTGCTGCGGCACGGGCGCGGGCAACCTCAATGATGGAGTTGCGGAGTTTGTCGTAGGCGATCCTCGCATTGCCTACCATGATTTCCTCCGTCGAGAGGTTCTTGAAGTAGTCCGGGTAGAGTGCTTGCAGACGCTCGGCGGCTTTCTTGCGCTCGTCGGTTGACTTCGCTTCGTCCGTCGCCGCTTTGTAAAGCGCATCGAGACGGTCAACCTCCTTGGCGCAGTAGCCAGCCGAAGCCTCGTCAAGGTCGGTTATCGACCGCTTGAACTCCTCCTGCTGCTTTCGGGCTTCCTCAGCCGCCTTCCGCGCATCGTTCATGCGTGAAGTGACGGCATAGACGGCACCGGCCACGGCGAGGATAAGCCCCACCCAGTTCGAGAACTTCATCGCCTCCATCGACTTGCGCCACCGCTGCTGCATGGCGTAGTTCACTTCAAGACCGTTGGTAAAATACTGGATGGCGTTTACCAGCGGAGTGAACAGGAGGCGCAGTGCCGGAAGGAGCATACGGAGCACTTTGAGAGTGCTGTGGAAAAGAGCCGTGGCTTTGGTGGCCATGGCGGTACGTGCGTTGTAAACGAGCATCACGGCATTGTAGCCGACAATGACGGCAGTCAACGTCAGAATCTCGCGGCGGTACTTGATGAAGAAGTCAACAAGCACATTGAGGACACGGAGGAAAATACCCGAAGAAGTATAAATATGCTTCATTACCGGATAGAGTTTTTCTCCGAGTTCTATGGCAAGCTCGCCGACACGCTTACGCGCCTTGTCGATGGCGGCCTGTGCGGTGTTGTTGAATATCTCATACTCCTTGGTCGCCGATGTAGCCTCATTGAAGGCCTTGTCAGCCTCGCCCATCTGCCACTTGACTTCATCGAGGTGCATGGCAAGAGTGGAAAGCACCTGCGACACTCGCGCCGCATCGAGGCCCATATCCTTGAAGGCGGGCGCAAGGGTCATCGTGGCGTTCTCGAAGCCTACGTCCTGACCCATCTTCTGCAATGCTTCGAGGAACATCAGCAGACCGTCCTTCGCCGAGTGCTTCAACGTCTCGTTGAGCTTGTTGGCGTCTATTCCGACAGTGGCGGCAAACTCATGGTTCTTGTTGGCAAGGTTCATGATTACCTTCTGAATGGCGGTCGCCGACATCTCCACCTTCTGACCGTTGGCGTCAAGGACGGCGCCGAAGGCGAGGATCTGCGGGATGGTGAGACCGGCCTGCGAGCCGATACCGGCCATACGCTGCGCGAACTCAACGAGGTACGGTTTGGATGCCGTACAGTTCTGCGACAGCACATTGACGGTCGAGCCGACGGCAAGCATAGCATCCTTCGTGCCGAGCATTTCCTCGACACCGAAGATGTTTGTCAGCTTGGCGATAGTCTGTGTGGCTCCGGCACCCAAATCGACAAGCGCCACATTGATGATGTCTGCGGCCTCTACATAGCCCTGAACACTTTCGAGAGTATTCTTACCCAGTCGCCCTGCTTCCTGGGCGAGTTCATTCAGCTTCTCTCGTGGTGTTCGGGTGTCCATGTGCTTGAAGGCATCGTTGAGTCTGAGCACATCTTCCTGACACATACCCGTGTACTTTCGGGTATTGCCCAACTGCTCGTCCATCTCGGCGAAGGCGTTGACAGCCTTTCGACCTGCCATGACGAGGCCCGTTATGGCGGCGCCGAAGCCGAGGAGTGCTGTCTGGCACATATTCAGCCAGTTGTTGAAGCGCACCCATAGGCTCTGCTGCGTTGTTAGCGTGGCGTTGACGCGCTGCAACTCCGCCTTAACCGCCTTGATTTTGGCAACATGCTTGTCCCATGCGGAGGTTCCCCGCTGTATGCCATTGAGCTGTTGCTGCAATGTCTTCAAGGTGCGGTTAAGTTCCTTGGGACTTGCCTTGTCAAGGCGGCTCAGAACGGTATCGACCGACGCGGACGAGCTCTTGAGCTGGTCCATGATGCGTTGTGTCGATCTCAGTTCGCGCTGAAGCTTCTTCATCGTGGCCTTGTCTCCGGCCTGGGCTGCCTTGGCAATCTGCTTCTCCAAACGGCTTGCGTCCTTTTCGAGCGTGGAGAGCACGTGCTGCGCCTGTTTGCCGTTGACGGAGAGGATTACATTGGCTGTACTGGTATAGTTTGCCATAGAAATATCTGATATTTACAAGATTGTGAATATCGGCTGCACTCGGCATAATTGGAGCAAGCTCCATTCTGCCCTCGTTTGCACGATATTTGTAGGTGTTCCCTGCAAATTTCGGCACGTCTTGAAGCTCGCGAAAAGACGGAAAGGGTTGGTGTCGGGCAGGATACAGGGCCGACGAGAGGGCGCCGGGAAAGAAAGGACCGGCACTGATTTTGATGGGCGGCACACTGCCGTTGGGTCCCATCGAAATCAGGTCTTAAAGATTTGCATATCAGGCAAATCGACCGCATCTGCGCGGGTCCCGTCTACAAAAAATTCTGTTTTGTAGCGGGTTGCGAGATGGAACGACCGAAGAATGAGGGAGTTGGGGGTTACGGGGGCTTGCCCTCGTAGTGGCTTTGCACACCCCCCACCGCGCTCGTTTTTCGCTCGCCCTCTCTCGCCCTCGCGGAATATGCAGAAACGCCCCCGATGCGCGGTAAAATCGCTGCCGTGAAGGTCAAATTTCCGCAACGTGGAAATTGACCTTCGCGACAGTACCGCTCTCCCTCGATGCGGATACACTTATCAAATCGAGGGGCTGAACGACGGCGATGTGCGGTGATGACGATGCGGCGCGTAACGGAAGGCTTGTCAGCCAAAGGAACGCAGGGAACTCGGAGTGCCTACATAGGATTAGAGCAAACAGCAGGTGTCGCGTAGGCACGGAGCGACAGGCACTTTGTCGTGGGCTTGCACTAAGACAATGTGCCGACCAGCCCTTGCCCTAAGCCGTAGGCAAACTCGGAGTGAGTGAAGTGGTTGGCCGACAGCCGGAGTGGAGTCAGTGCATCGTCGCACCGTGCATCGGGGCCTGGGGCGGGCATAGCGTCGCAGACGATGAATAATGGGAACGTGCCGGGGGCTTGGAATGTAGGCGGCTTCTTCCTCTGTGGGTGGGAGGAACGCGGCTGACAGTATGGCATCCGTGCGAATTTTCGTGCAAACGAGAGCAGAGGCAAACTCGCTTGACTATGCCGAGTGCAGCCGAAAATGCACTGCGTGAATGGAGGAAGGAACGAAGCAGACCGGCATCGACGGCTCGGAATGGCAAGCGCAGGTTTCGGGTTGACAGCGGAGTGAAGCGGGCCAACACCCCGACGCAGGAGGGGTGGCGGCGAAAGCGAGAACGTAGCCGTCAAAGAGAGTTTATGACCGCAGGTGCAGACATACGCGCCCGACACCGTGACGAAGGAGCGGTGTCGGGGTAAAGCGGAGGGCAAGCCGGAGGTCGTAATCTCTCGACCCGAAGGACGCAGCGTTTTTTAGCCGAAGTGGAGAGCATCGGAACCTCGGCCAAAAATGCTCGGAGGCGGCGATGACTTGGGATGCGAGCGACAGAGGGAATGAGCGGTCAAATGCCATTGCAAAAGCCACGTTCCGGGTGGGGTCGATAATGGGAGCCCCCTACATACCTGCCCTCGGCGACAAATGAGCGAGTGCCACGGGCCAATCTCCGTGCGTTCATCAGTCCTCTTATGGGTGGGAGGATGGTGGCGGATGGCGGCAGTGCGCCGATTGGAGGCCGGAGTGAAGATGCCTGTCCTTACGGGTCGGAACAGCAAGCGGAGGTTTCGGGTTGGCAATGAAGTGGAGCGAGCCGACACCCCGACGCAGGAGGGGTGTCGGAGCAAAGCGAAACGGAAGCAGCCAAAGATAGTGTGATTGCCTTGGGAGCCACGAATGGAGAGCCGGGAGTTTACGGAGGCTCGGAATGACCCTGGCAAGACGAAGCCTGTGGCGAGGACTGGCAGGGACGTGAGCGGAAAGGCATATCACTCTATCGACCCGAAAACCGCAGCGGTCGTTAGTCGTAAGAGGAGCAATGCGGAACCTACGACCAACGATGCTCGGACACGGAAGGATGTAGGCATCAAACGGAGGACGTATTGAGGTCAGTATGGCCGACATCCGCCACCAGCCGGGAGGGTCAAAGAAGATGAACGCGACATATAAAACAAAACGAGCTACCCTCACGGGCAACTCGTTCTGCCAATTTATGAAAAAACTTCTACTCTTGCAGTGCTGTATGAAGTCAGCGTTTGCGATAACAAACGAAGAATAAAATCCCGGCGATGACAAGCGCGATTATCATAACCGCCGTGCCGTCAGGCGGATTATATAGGCGCGTCGTGGCGGTGTGTTCTGTCGAAGTCTCGGCGGCTGATTGACGATAAGCCACCGTATCAAGACGGTTGAAGGCTTCGACGCTGTCCCTATGAACACGCTGCCGGTCAATCACGCGCCCCTTTACAGCCTTGATGCGAATAATCTCAGGCTGACAGGCGACGGTGTCGCCGATTGAATAAGGCCGCTCGATATTGATTTTCAGGGTATCGAAGCTAAAATCAATATTGCGGATAGCGGAGTCAATCACCGCGATTGTGCGGTGATGTTCCGACCGGGCGACGCTGTCGATGTCAAGCGATTTGTCGCTGACAACGTGCTTTTGGCTCTTGCAGCCTGTAAGGATAGCAAGAACGATGATGAAGATTATCGACCGCATAGCTCAGGCTCTTTCTGAACGTTGAACGAGGGACACGCCTTGTTTGCGAACTCGTTGTGTCCGTGGACTGTGGCACCGGGGTATTTCTTCCGCATCTCGGCCACGAGTCGCACGAGTGCGGCACGTTGCGCCGGAGTGCGTGTGTCTTTGGGAGGATAATCCCCGTTGGCATTCTTCGTGGCAGCGCAGCCTCCGATGTAGCATATTCCGATTGAATATGAGTTGTAGCCGGTCGTGTGTGCGCCGACCTGGGTTTCAGGACGGCCACGATGAACGGAACCGTCGCGGTAGATCACATAGTGATAGCCGACATCGGAGAAGCCACGGGCAAGATGCCACTGGCGGATCTGGGCGACTGTATAATCCTTTCCCTCCGGCGTAGCCGAACAATGGAGGATTATCTTGTCGATGCGCCGGGTGTTCGGTAACGAGCCGACACCGATAGCCGCCCAGGTCTTCGGGCCTACGATGCCGTCCACGGCGAGGCCGTGCGATTTCTGAAAATCTCGGACGGCTTCATCGGTAATCGGGCCGAAGATACCGTCAGGAATGAGGTTGAGTTTGCGTTGCAGGAGGGCGACGGTGTCGCCCCTGCTACCTTTCTTGATTGTTGTCATGGTTTTTGTATTTATAGTGGTAGTCAATGCCGAACAAAGCCCCCGCGAAAGTCAGAATCTCGCCGAAGGCGATAAGGACGGAATTATGAATTTCGCCGGGCGGAGGCATAATGAAGCCGGAAATCAGGAGGCCGCAGCCGACTACTATCAGCAGAATTGCGGATAGAAGCTGAATTGTAGGCTTGTGTTTCTGGAGATTCATGATTTTGTTGGTTAACGAGTTGTGTATGTGAAGAAAAAGTATTATCTTTGCGTATTGTTAAGTGAAACCAAGCTAATCTGACCGGACACCTCTGAACGAAAGTGAAGCCAAGCTAAGAAAAGTGGATACCTCTGACAGATGCCGGATAGCACCCTCGTAGTTTTTTACTGCGGCTTTCCTGTGCGACGTATCGATGATAGCACCCCCCTGTGGGCTTTCAGTTGAGAAGTATAAAAGATAGCATCCCCCGGAGCGTCAGCTTCGGGCTTTCTTTTTATTTCCCGAAAGTCCATTTCTCGGTTGCGGGATTGTAGATCAGATAGAACTCGGCGAGCGAGCTTGCGAGATTGGCCGGTGTTATGGCGGCGCGTCCGGGATAAATCGGCTTTGCGAAACCGATGCCGAAGCGCAGCCGTATCATGCGTTCCTTTTTCCTCGATGTCTTCTTTGCGAGGTTGCGGTCAAGCAGATGCACCGAGGAACGCCCCCAGCCGAAAGTCCTGTTTCCCTCCTTGTCGACACTGTGGGACACGAAATACTGTGGCGAACCGGAATATCCCGGCTGTTTTTCCGTACAGAGAAGATTGTGTGGCCCGGTCGAGAACATAACCTGGGTGCCGTTGAGTTTCACGGCATACATAGAGCCGAACACCCCCCAGCCTTTCTTTACGGAGCAATACTTCTTGGCGGCGCGCTGTTCAGCGGTAGCGTCCTTGTCCTTGAAAGGATTGCGTTTGCGGACGAGACGGAAGATATAAGGCACATACCCCTCCTTGATGAGCTGCTGTGCGCCGAGGACGAGCAACTGTCCGTCTTGAACGACGCAAGAAATCTGGGCTGTGTTATACAGACCTTTGGAGCCTTCGGTCATGCCGAGTTTGGCTTGGATGATGTCGAGAAGTTTCTCGATGTCGGCAACGGCGCGTCTTGCGTTGTTGAGGTCAACTACCTGCTGCGCTTTCATCGCCCCGGCCCGCTCGGTGGTTGCCATATTTATTATTGTGGCGTTCTCGTTTGTCATCTGCTGACCTGTAAGAAGGTCGATGAACGTGTTCGAGAGCCTGACGAAGTTACGGTCAGCCGGGCCTTGCTGCAATTTGCAGACGGCTGTGTGGTCGACTTTCGAGAGCGTGTTGTACCAAGTTCCGAGAATCTGTTGAGTCTCGGAAGTACCTGCGGTAGAAAGGAGGTCAACGATGCGCTGCAAGATGTAGCCGAGGCTTTCGGGCGAAACCGCGTCTTTGGACTGTAACGCCCGGAACTCGGTTATAAGTTGAGTGAGTGATTTAGTGTCGATAGCCATAACGATGCTGATTTATACAGCAAAGTTATGGCCGGGCGGTAGCATTGGAAAAGACACGAATTTTCAACGGAGTACGCTGTATGTCAGCGAAAATTAGTAACTTTGCGTATGACAGCAAAATAATGGTATGAAGAAGTGGCAGAAAATAGTAGGTGTAATCATAATCTCAGCCTTGATTATTGCACACATCTGGGCATTAACGGATTATCTGTTTGTGGCAGAATTGGCAGAAACGTATTGCGCAGAGATGGGACAGGATTTGTTCTTTGATTGTATCTATAATTTCAAAGAACATTTTTGGTGCTACAATGTACTGGCAATGTTTGATATTATATTTATTATCTGGTTATTCGCAGCTCTTTGGCGGAAAGGGAGTAAAGAATGAAAGTCTATTGGGCAAGTATAGAATACAAGTATATAAATAACACTCTAAAAGGAGGATTTGTATATGTTTTTATTAAGGCTCGTTCCCAAACAGATGCTTATGAGAGAATCATTGAAGAACTTAATCAAATGAAATTGTCAATATCCGTTCTCGAATTTTTAAGGCAATATGACGAAAGCACAAAATGGCACGATGCAAAAGAAACAAAGCACTATCTGAACTTATATAATTTAGCAAATAGAAACGAGTGCTGTGTTTTTGATACTTTTTACGCATACGAGCACGAATAGTATTGTCGTTATAGATAGTTACGATTGGTTACAAAGTAACTGGCGGTGCATAAAACCAAGTGTTTTTCAGAAGCGAGGTGCGGTTATCGCTGTGCGCTTTCGTATCTTTAGCGAAGAAAAAATGAGCGGTCGTTGAGGGCGTTGGCGACTATGCCGATGAAGTCGCGGCCGAGGTTGCCGACAAAGAACTTTTGCGCCACTCAGAGAGTGACGGCGCGGCGCATGATGTCGGGATTGAGGGCGTTGGATATGGCGCGGCAGAACTCCTGGCCGAGAGAGTCGGCGTAAAATTCCTGAATGTTCATTACGGAAGCGAAATACTTGCGAGAGAACCAGCGCTTGCGCTTGCGGCCATTGGCTTTGCCGATGTCGCCGGGGTTGCCTCGCGGAGTATTTCGCCCCGTGCCATAGTCAACGAAAAGACCGTAGGTGTTAAATGCCTGTTCAAGAGTAATGTCGATGAACTTGCCGTCGGCTGTCATAGATATGCCGACCGTTGAGCGGTAAAGCGCCCCAGTATCGATGACACCGAGAAGGGCGATTTGCTCGCGCCATATCTTTACCATGGTGGCGTTGAACGCTGTAACATAACGCCTCCGTTGCTCTACGGCATTATGTTGGGGATTGGGAATTGAGGATTGGGAATTGTTCATTACCTTTGCAGTCTGAAAGATGAATTTATGGAATATCAATATCGATTTGAAAAATTGAATGTTTGGATTGAAGCGAGAAAACTGGTCGTTTCAGTCTATCAACTCCTAAAATCTTTTCCCATTGAGGAAAGATTCGCTCTGTGTGATCAACTAAGACGCGCAGTCATCTCTGTTCCGTCCAATATCGCAGAAGGATGCGGAAGAATATCTGTGAAAGAGCAAATCCATTTTATGGAGATTGCTTATGGGTCTCTGATGGAAGTTTATACCCAGATGCAATTGGCTGTGGACTTGGGATATATCACGGAGTCTGATTTTCAACCGTTGAAAGAGCAGATAAGTGCGGTTGCTAAATTATTGAGTGGATTCCGAAACAGTCTGGCCTCCCGTCCGCAATAATCAATCCCCATTTCCCAATTCCCATTCCTCTGCGCGATAGCGCAAATCCGTAAACACATCGACGGCTATCTGAAAATATGCGCCGGCGGCTCCGTTGAAAAAATAGCGGTCAATCTCGTTGAACGATATTCTGGGGTCAAGGTAGATGCAGTTCTGCTCCAACCTGACCTTTTCAGGGAGCAAGCGCGACATGAATTGCCGGAACAGTTCACGCATAATTTCCATGCACTCGGCACGGGCCGCCATATCTTCGGCGGCGTGGCGCATAGCGAAAAACACGGTTTTGACGCGACGGGTGCGCGGCGTGTTGTTCAATTCGGTATAGCCGTCGGCTATATCGCTGACGCAGACGAAGGCGGTTTGAGTCTGCGCCTCGTTGACCGCTTCCTCGAAGCCGTCAAGACCGCTGACGCGGCAGAAGGTAAAACCTTCTGACTGAGCGAGGCGGTTGGTTGCAGTCAGTTCCTCGAAGAAACTGGCCGCGTCCCATCTTCCGTTTAGCGGCGCTGTCATTTGGAGGCGGTTTTGGAGTTCAGTTCCTTATATTCACGCGCCTGGGCGTTCAGCTCCGTGAGGGCGCGGTGGGTATCAAGGGCGAGGACTTCTTTCTCTTTGGTGACGTCGCCTTTTGTGAGCGCACGGATCTGGGCGTTCATCGCGTCCTCGACCGATGGAGCGGACGAGCCGAGCAGGTTGCCGCCGGTGGCGGCACTGATTGGCTGAAAGAAATCCGAGAATTTGCGCGAGAAGGTATCTTTGAGCGCGGCGAACCAGTAGAAAATACTGATGCGCTCGTAAGGCTTGAAGGTCATGGCCTTGCCGTAGAGCGTCGCGCCGAGTTGGTCGAGCAGGTCATCATTCTGCGTCTGAAGATAGCCTTGATAAAGATTGTCGCAGATGATGAAGGTCTCAAACGGCACTTCGTAGAAGTCAGCCGGGAGAGCGTGCTGGCGGTTTATCTTCGATAGGCGCACCGGCGAGGTCGGCAACGAGCCGAGCCAGTCGAGATGCGGAAGCAGTTCGGCGAGGGTTAGCGGCGTAACCTCAAAAAGAATCTTTGCTTTTTTGAGGAGATAGGCCCCGCTGTCTTGCCGACCGATAACCTTTGTGCCGCTCCATTGGAACAAGCAAAGGGTCTTGATTTCTTCCCAGCAAAATCGGCTGCACTCGGCATAGTCCAAGCAAGCTTGGCTCTGCTCTCGTTGGCACGATTTGTCGTCGGTGGCGAAATCATCGGCGAGAAGCTGATAAACATAACGTAGCTGTTTGTCGGAAAGCTCGTGCCAGCCATGCGGCACGATGAAGTTAATCGAGATTGTCTGCATATAAAAAGTGCTTTATCGTACTGCAAAAGTACGGTAAAGCACTCTATGGGGAAAAGACAGAATAATGAGAATGTTTTGTTTCTTTGACAAAATTAGAAATCTTGATTCATAAAAGGATGCGTCTCTTTGTATCTTTCCCTTTTATTCTTTTCTTTTTGTTCATCTTCCGATTCTCTAATTTCCTGAACTTTTTCTTTTGCAATATCAGATGCTTCTTGATTTACGTAGTTAACACAGAATTCAAAATTATCTCTCTCCTCTGGAGAAAAATATGGTTCACTGATTAGAATAAAAGAATTGGGACCATTGGGATGCCATACTGCGAGTGGAAGATTGCCATATTTATCTTGGGATCTTCCATAATCATGTGCATTTAATAAGATGGTTCTAAATTTGTCTTTATAATCGCAGTAAGGAGATTCCGGGTCTCCATATTTATTCCGTAACATATCATAAAATTCTGATGTCTGTGACAAGTTTAAAGAAGAAATGCAGATTTTATAAACTTTTTTAGTATCGGGATCAATGCTGGCAAAAACTTTAAGTTTACTGTTTTTAGACGAGGGAAAATCGAAAGATATCGTACCAACATATTGTTCATCTCCTCTGTACTCCTCAAATTTAAAATTACCAGACTTAACAAGATCTTCTGGGAATTCTTTGCCAAGTACTATTGTCTGAAAAGACAAATCATCATTTTCTTTTGTACAAGATGCCGTAACTACAAGAGTACAGATAGTTAACAGTATACTAACAAGATGTTTAATAGTATTAATCATAAATTATAGCTTTGCCATGAATTATATTGTTATACGTTCAATCATTGTATTATGCAAAGGTACAATAAAATTATGGATACGACAAATCAAAACCAATATCCTCTCGCCTTTTTTTCATTGCGAAAGACCGGCGGTGCAAACAGCTTCGCGGTTTCCGACTGATGCCATTCGCCGAGAAATTCAGGGTTCAGCCGGATATAGTTCACAATATCCGCGAGCCTACGCGAGTTGAACGAGCCCGACCGCAGGTAGCCCACGACCTGCGCTTTTACCTGCCGGACAATCTCACTCCGCTTTTCTGTCAGATCTCCGCGCAGATTCTCGGAGCGGAGCGCTGACATCAGTTCAGGCGACAGCCATTCTTCCGAGAGGCTTGCTTCGAGGTCAATCAACTGTGGGCGCAGTTCACAATATTTGTCCCATAGTCGTTCTGATTCCCCCGACTGTTGTGTTACAACATCAAGGGTCGGAAACAGCGTGGCGCCGAACCACCGCCCCTGCGGTGTGTCCGTCCAGCCCCCGACGGCGGGGAGATTGTGAAGCAGATGCGCCAGTGCCTTATCCCTTTCCGACAGCAGACCACCGACGAGCCGGTCAACGCGCATCTTCGATGCCGGAGACAGGTTTTGCGTGCCCACGGTAGCGAAACCGTTAGGCGTGAGTACGAGGTCGAGTTGCGGCACGGCGAGGCGGTATGCCTCGACAGCAACGATATGGGCTGCGTCGGAAGCCACGGCGTCGAGCAGTTCTGCCGGAACGAAGTGGTGGCAGAACCATCGCTCGGCTCTTTCAAGGAACGGAGCGAGTTTGTCAAAGAGCGGGGTTTCGCCTTTGACCTCGCGGATAGAGTTCGGAATATACTTCCGCAACTCGTCATTGCTTGTTATCAGTTTCATTGGATTTGTCGTTTGCGTTCATTAGTGTCCACTAAAAAATCATAAGAACACTTTGAAATTATTGAAATTCAATT
>CAJLTZ010000059.1 GCA_905209725.1 uncultured Muribaculaceae bacterium | reverse complement strand
GTGAACCGAATTTATTTAATTTTTAACCCCGTCCATTTTTTAGTGGACAGTAGTGTCACTCCATAGTTATGTATGGTCATTAGTGTCCACTAAAAAATCATAAGAGTTCTTTGAAATTATTGAAATTCAATTTGTTATGAGTAATTTGGGAGCGAACGGATTTCAAATTACATTTGCGGTCATAATCAGACCGTTATGCATAAAGACCCATTTATTTTCTCCCAATTAGTCCAGTTCTTGAACCGTAGCAAGTTCAATCGTATAGTCGCGAAGTATGATGGCGACAAGTATGTAAAGAGTTATACTTGTTGGAATCAGCTACTTACGATGATGTTTGGACAACTTTCAAACCGAGAAAGTCTTCGGGATCTCATCGTTGCTATGGAAGCCCATGCCGGTAAGGTCTATCACCTCGGAATAGGGAAGTCCGTGACCCGGAGCAATCTTAGCAAGGCTAACGAGCAGCGGGATTACTGCATCTTTGAGGAGTTCGCATTCTTCATGATTGCTGAGGCCCGCAGGCGCCGGATACAGAAAATCTTCGAGCTTGACGGTCATGTATATGCCTTCGATTCAACCACGATTGATCTCTGTCTGTCGGTGTTCGAGTGGGCGAAGTTCCGCAAGCACAAGGGTGGCATCAAGATGCACACGCTATATGACATAGAGGCTCAAGTGCCTGCTTTCGTGCATATTACCGAAGCTAAAGTCCATGATTCCAAGGCTATGCCGGAGATTCCGTATGAGAACGTATTCGATCGTGGCTACAATGATTTCGGCAATCTCTATACCATTAACCGCATCGGAGCATTCTTCGTCGTCAGGGCGAAAACCAATGTCAGGTTCAAGCCTGTGACTTGGAAACGGAGGCTTCCTGAGAACGTGGTTTCCGATGCAATCGGTTACTTCACGGTTTATAAAAGCGCGAAGGATTACCCCGGGAAACTGCGGAAAGTGGTCTGTATTGACCCGGAGGATGGTACCAGATACATCTTCCTGACAAACCATCTGACGGCCTCTGCCGAGACAATTGCCGAACTCTACCGCAACCGATGGAGCGTGGAGCTGTTCTTCAAATGGATCAAACAGCACCTGCGCATCAAGAAGTTCTGGGGTACTTCGGAGAATGCAGTCCGCATTCAAATCTATTGTGCCATAATCACTTATTGCCTTGTGGCAATAGTGCAGCATGATATGAGGCTGGAGCGAAGCATCTACGAAGTCCTTCAGATTCTTGGCATCTCGCTTACGGACAAAACCAGTCTGCGAGACCTCTTCGACAAATCGAATTTCAAAAATGTCAATGTTCTCTGTGATTCAAGTGAACCGAATTTATTTAATTTTTAACCACGTCCATTTTTAGTGGACAGTAGTGGTAACTACTTATATCTTAGAGGCTATTCCTTGATTTTTGACTCCCTCTCTTTTGGTTGTTAAGGACAGGATCGCGAACGGGTCGCGATCCTGTCCACCAAAAACTGTTATCTCACAATGGTCTTGACTGTCTTGTTGCCGACCTTGACTGCATATATGCCCGGGGTGACCGGAACATTATAGCTGTCGCGGTCGGAACCGACGAATACAACACGCCCGTCGATTGCAACAACCTGCACTTTCATACCTCCCGCATTGCGGACAGAGATGAATCCGTTGCCGCCCGCGATTACGGCAGACGCTTCGGCAACTTCTTCAACTCCACTGGTGTCGACAAGCCGAATCACGTTGCTGAAAGGTGATTCGCCGCGGTCGTACACTGCCGATACTCCGTAACTCCTGCCCTCTTCCGATATGAAGTTATACTTAACTTCTGTCAGAGGTGAGGCATTAAGTCTGACGTCGTTCTCGTAGATATTGTAACCATACAGAATTGCTGATTCGAATGCAGGCATATAAGCGATATCGTCAAACATCACCATATACTTGTTCTTGACAATCTTCAGCGCGAAAAACTTGGTTCCCGCCGGTAGACCGGCGTCGAACATACTCCACTGCGTAGAGTTGACAGGGAATTTTTTAACAGAAACAAACGATTCGGGGTTATCGTCGGTCGAACTTGCAAGAACCTCGACTTCAGCATCGTAGTCGGCAAACATCACTCTCGAAACAAATTCCACCGTCTGTTCCTCACCGCTGAGCAGAGGCGATATGAGCCAATTCTCTTCTTTTGCGGAATCCTCATAGTTGGCTATGGATGCCAGGAACTGGGTTTCGCTGTAACTCCACTGATAACCGAACTGTTCGTCGGGGAAGACGATAAACGCATGGGGCAAATAATTGTTTTGGAAGTAGTAGTCACCGAACTGCCCGGATATTCCATAAGTCGGGAGTCCGTCGCCGTCTACAGCCTTCCAGCGTCCAAAGTCGGACACGGTATAAGGAGCCATTGTCTCGAAATCTTCGACTACTCTTCTGCCGCCGATCTGGTAACGCGGAGCCGACCATGTCAGTTCAGCTTCTGTGCCGAGAAGTGTGCCGGCCAGATTCTCGGGTGCGGCAAGAACCGGAGACGAGCATTTCACATGATTGACCGTATAATCATTGTCTGAGCTGTTCTGATCCTTCTCGCTTGATATAGAAGCAACCATCTTGTTATCTTCAAGCCAATTGTGATCAGCAAAAACATCAAACACCACTTCCGCGGTCGTTCCGGGCTGTACGTCTACAGCATCGGCGTGAGCTATCACTTTGCCGTTCAGCTTAAGCTCGCAAGTGTAATCTCCGGCCAGAACCGGTGTGTCCGATCCGTTGCGGACCGTCATGCGGACCTTGTTGTCTATACCTTTTACGAACTGAGGAACATTGAGAGCCGTAACAGACAGATTGACAGCATTTGCATCAAATACCCTCACGTCGTCAAACGCCACGTAGCAGTTCTTTGCAGCAAGATCGGAAGTAAACGCCACCTGTATCTCCTTACCTGCATAGTCGCTGAGATCGATTTGCTCTTCCTGCCAGCCGCTTTGGTCGGTATTGGTCATTATGAAGCCGACCACATTGCTTTCTCCCTTCTCGATAACCTGGACCATGATGAAATTCATCTGCGTGCTGATGCCGTACCAACGGAACGTAAACATCGGCTTCACCGCATCTTTCAGGGAAATCTTGCCGGAATATATTTCGGCATGAGGCTCCGACGTTGCGTTCCATGGTGCCGAAACTGCCAGATACTGGCTGCCGTTTTCCGGAAGAATACCGTTGGCTACACCTGAGAACTGGGCGTCGCTGCCGGTGAACAGCCAGTCGTTGTTCACACGCTGCGCATCCTCGAAATTCTCGCAATAAGGAATCTCCATCGGCTTACCGATGCAATAATCGTCTGACCATGCCGCGGCAGCAGTGTATTCCTGCATACGGCTTGCCGGCATCACACGGTAACCCACGAACTGCTGACCTGTTTCAACCGCCTGATAAGTATAGCTGCATTCCTTGAGATTGTCGGCTATGACGGTCGGTTCATCGGCGCCGTCGATACACGCCTTGATCACATACCAGTAATTGTCAGGATTCAAAGCATTGCCATCCTTGTCAAGGCTCACCGGATCCCACGTAAGGGTCATCTCGCCCGGCTTTTCCGGATTCTCCTCTACCTTAAGGTTGGAGATCCTCGCTGGCTGCGGAATGAACTCTCCGGCCCATGCCTCGGCTGTGGCCATCTTGCCGTAACCATGCTCGTTGCTCACCAGCACATAGAACGAAACATTTCTGCTTTCCGTAACAGAAATCGGGCAGGAATACTGCTGACCGGGAGCCTCTTTGCCACTGTTGATGCGTACGCCATCCTGATAGACATCAAAGTTGACATCAGTGGTTAGCTCTGTACCGTCGACCGACACTGCCGGAACAGTAAATGTCAGCGTACCTTCCAGAGTGCCGCCGAAGTCTGCCGTGAGATTCTGAACGGCATCGGGAGCAAGCGCCTCAGGCACAAGCTCTTCTACATAAAGTCCCTTGGCTTGCAGATATCCGCTTATTTCGTAGACTGTCTCCACGGTCTGAGCCTCAGGGTCTATCTTTTTCAGATAGGTTTTCGAAGCGGCCAGATTGTCAAGATCGGGATCCGCAACCTGATCGAAAGTGTAGAAGCAACCGTCGGTCTTGTTATAAGCCATGCCAAAAGACGATGTCTGATAGATACCCGTATCGAACAGTTTGGTCACTTCGCCCGTAGACTTGTTGACCTGACAGAACCATCCGTCCAGATTGATTCCATATAAAGTCCCGTCCGGTTTGAAACCGAGTGTCGCAACGCATTCCTCATTGCTGCTCACCTCGCGGATCACCGTGCTGCCCGGAGCATCATTGCCGATTTTCAGTTTACCGTAATGATATCCTTGAAGAGTCGAGTTGTAGAATATAGCATAGAAATCAGCTCCGCTCTGCGGGTCATAGACCAGAGAGAAGGGTGTGAGTCCGTCAGGACTCTGTTCTTCGCCCACCTGCGCTATGGGCTGCCAGTTGGAAGTGGAGACCATATAAGTGGCGGAAACGGTTCCGGAACTTGTCGAGCCGTTGTATGTGCACATATAGCTGCTCTGATTGTCCACGTAACATGCGCCGTAGTTTCCGATCAGGAAAGTAGCGCCGCAAAGTTCAGCCGGCGATATCAGTTTCATAGTGCCGCCGGCAACCGGCATTGAATACATTCCATAAGGTACGGGATCGGCATCGGAATCCCACGCCGACGAATATGTCACATTCATCTTCAGCTCGTTAAGAGCATTGGGTATATTTCCGTTAGCCGCTTTTACCACAGGCATAGGCCTCTTTGTTTTCGCGACATACGTCGGACCGATGTTCTGATTAATCACGCGTGAGGACTGCCCGGGCACAGTTTTCACGAACTTGGCTCTGGCCGTCGGCCATTCCATACCTCGCGACTCTGCCGATGCATCTGGGACGGCTACCGTCGCCGACACCACGCATACTGCCGTTATTGCAGCAAATCGAGTAAAAAGCTGTCTTGTCATAAGCATTGTTGTGAGACTCTTCGGTTAGTAATCGATATGGCGGGAATGCGGAATCTCATAACTAATCCATTCCAGCCTTTTGTTTAATCGCAAATTTATATATCCATACTCAAATTCTTAAATAAAAAAGTCCAAAACTTATACCGATTCAAGAAATCAAAAAAAATTGCAGAGGTCACTACACGTCAAGCATCATTGCTTTTATTCTGTTTATCAGTCATTTTCTTATATACTGAGGGGGTCATGCCTGTGATTTTCTTAAAGGCGATACAAAAATTGGACATTGATTTAAAACCGACGCTCTCTCCGATGCTCTGAATGGTCAACTGCGTATATTTAGGATCGATGGTGAGACGACTTCGGGCCTCACGTATCCTGAAATCGTTGACATATGCCCGGAAATTGTCGCCTGTCGTTTCATTGATGGCCTGCGAGACATATTTCGTATTCGAGCCGATCAGGTTGGCCAGTTCCTGCAAGGAGAAATTGGGATTGCAAAAGTTAGCCGGATCCGACACCACGATCTCTATTTCCTTCATAAGTTCGCTCCATTTCTCCGCATTAGTTTCAGGTTCGTCACTGATAACTTCCGGTTGCGGACAGCGGGATGCCCTCATTTCGCTTTCAAGAATAGCCAGTTCCCGGTTGCGGGCGAAAAGCAGTTTCCGGTCCTGACGCAGCCTGCGCAAGCCAAACCATATGGCAATACCAATCAGAAGCACTGCCACGACAGCGATTATCACAATCTTCTGCTTGGAGATCGTAACCTCAAGATTACGTATCAACACGCGGTCTTCCTCTTCGGCCTTCCGCTCCAGCCGCGATGTGACGTTTATAAAATTCGGCATGTTCACAAGTGAATCCATTGTCGTGACATAAAGACGGCTGTATTCCAGGGCCTTGTCCCGGTCACCGCAACTTATGTACATATTCATCAGCAGTTTGCGTGCATCCGCAAGTACTAACTTGTTGTTCGTCCCCTGAACGGCATTCTCGTAACGCTTCAGCCAGTACAACGCCGTCTCTTTGTCGCCGTATATCGCATAATATTCCGACAGTTCGCTCAGCGGGGTGAGATAGTATTTCGGCCCCATTTTAAGGTCGTGCACCAGGCTAACCGCATCCTCAAAATACTCCGCGCTCTTGTCGCGCGACCCGAACGCCTTTTCAATGAACCCATTGCAAAGAAGAAAATTGAGTCGCTTGAGGCCTTTGTTTTTCGGCTGACTACGGTACAATTCATCACACATTTTACGAGCCTTAACCTCATCGCCGAGTATGCAATACACCACAGAAAGGTAATGAAGCATTTTCATGCGCTTGTCCTGATCGCGGGTCGTCGCAATTCCCTTCTGATAATATTTCACAGCCGAAATGTAATCGTTATAAACCACATAAATATTGGCAAGTGTAAGACAGCCCGATGCGACGGTTTCGACCGGAATTTGCGCCCCGGCCTCAGCCTTGCGCACAAGCGTGTACAGTCCGTCGACCGCGCCTGTCATGTCGCGAGTCTGATAACATTCTTCTGCCGCACGCACCACGGAATCCGCCCATTCGGCATCGCTTGCCGCCGTCATCGGTTTGACAGCCCACAGCAGCATCACAAAAAGTAAAAGCGGTACTCGCATCAATGATTTACAGGAATTACTCAATAACATTTAACATTTTCAAGGCCGCGAACACAAAATTAGCATTTTATTTCGACCAATGCAAATTGCAATACCCGATTATCCGGTCACAACCGAAAAACGGCCGCGGCTATCGTCGCGACCGTTAGATTCAATTCCGAACCATCGTCTGTTATTCCACTTAGGTTTTGAGCGGATGGCCTCCGGAAACCACTATGACGTAAAATCCCGGCTGCTGTCCGATGAAAGAATGTCTTTGTTGGCTTCATACAGGTCGCGATAGACCTCTTCAAAGAATTTCTCTGATCGTCTGGCATTTGCGTCCGACAGCGTGCTGCGCTTCGGCACAGTATCGATGCCCACATGATGCAGCTTGCGGACTTCCGCCGTCATAGAGGTCTCTATTTCACGCAATGAGTCGAACCGCTGTATCACCGCATAAAGCATTGTCAGAAGATGAGTATAGCCGTCGAAGCGTTGGACGTACTTCTCTTCGCCGTGTTTACGGCTCATTTCAACTATTTTTTCGCGGTCGAGTGATTTTATCAACTGACCATATATCGGCTGTCCGAAAAAATTGCTACTTTTGCCCATGGTTATTCTTGGTATGTTTGGCGACAACAAAATAACCATTTAGGGCTGACTCCTGCAAATGGAACCAGCCCTAAATTTTTCCTATCTCAAATTTTTTAGCGGACAGTAATATAAGACAATAGTCAACTACTTCAGGTCACGCGCAACAAACGCTTCTGCCGAATCTTTTAACGCTAAGATCAAGATGTTCCGCAATCAATTGAGAGGTGTGTCTGACCCTCCCTTCTTCATATTCAGACTATGCAAACTTTTTGCTTAAAAAAATGCCATGCACCGGAAAAATCCGATGACCCCTTTGGGATGACGGCATACATATTGTCACAGGTCTGCGATCGAACATGAAACAGCGTCTGATGCCGCTCTATGATAAGATTATGCTACGTAAAAGGAGTATCATCGAATCCATAAACGACATGCTTAAGAATGTGGCGCAGCTTGTTCACTCGCGCCACCGGAGCGTCCACAACTTCCTCATGAATCTGCTTGCGGCGATGGGTGCCTACTGCTTCTTCGCCACAAAACCGGAGGTGAACTTTGATTTCGAGGTGCCTGAGTCCAACGGGCAGCTTGTCCTCTGGCATTAATTCCCATTTACACCATAAAATCAGGCGACCCTCATGTGGCCGCCCGATAATTTTTGCCCTTAGCCATGGGATAAAAATCGTATGTTTTTATCCCGAACTCGCGTTAGTAATTTCCTTGATTCCCCAATTCCTGAATCCGAATCCGAATTCAAAATTTCAAATTCCAAATTTGAATTCAAAATTCAAAATTATCTTCCCCCCTTGCATATATTATAACCATCCTCTCCGCCGATTGTTCAGTATCTTTTAATTTCCTATAGGCATCTTCATAAATGGGAAGATCTGATTCATTATAGCGCCCGGTCAGTTGTGAGTCGTCGAAGATTGTGTGTCGCCGGCCCAGGGCCGGTGACGATGTTCGCATTTAAAAATCTGCCTAAAACATATTTCCTTCTGCATTGAGACTGAAAAATTTGCTTGGTAATGACTCGAGCCGAAACGAATTTTCAATTCTCATGGCCTTAATTTTGACTGAAATTCCTGATAACATATTAATAATAATTTAGATATACACTTTATGAACAACCTCCAATACAAATCCCTTCCAGATAAAATTCGGCGACATTTTGCCCGTTCCGTGAAAATTATTTAAAATTCCCTCCACTCTCCCCGTTCTGCTGAATTTTTAGTAATTTTGCATTGAGTGAAAATTTATGCCGTGTAAATATTACACAAGTAAAGAAATGACTAATGTAATATTTACACAAGATGAAGGATTATGAGAATAGATTTTGATGTGGTGGATGTGGTGCTTCCCGAAATTGATTTCGATAGGATGCGTCGATGGATTGTTGCGGTGGCTGATTCTTATGGTTTCAAGGTGGGTCGTCTCTTCTATCGCTTCTGCAGCGATGAGGAGATTTTGAGCGTGAACAGGGAGTTTATCAACCACGACTATTTTACCGATATAATCACATTCGATTATACTGTGCCAGGGCGTCTCTCAGGCGACATAATCATCTCACTCGATACAGTGGCTTCCAACGCCGCCCTTTTGGCCGTAGAACCCACGCAAGAACTTTACAGGGTTATCATACACGGCGTGCTCCATCTGTGCGGAATCAACGACAAAGGTCCCGGTGAGCGTGCCATAATGGAAGCCGCCGAAAACCGCGCCCTTCTGCTTCTGCAAACCATCCCATAGCCATCTTTCCAATTACTCATTATTTCTTACTTCTTACTTATCTCGATTCCCCCCTATGCTATATGATTTCGATGTGATTGTTGTCGGTGCCGGACATGCCGGCTGCGAGGCGGCTGTGGCTTCCGCCCGATTGGGTGCGCGCACACTGCTCGTCACCAAGGATATGAACCGTATCGCGCAGATGTCCTGCAACCCCGCCGTAGGCGGTATCGCCAAGGGGCAGATTGTGCGCGAGATCGATGCTATGGGTGGTATGATGGGCATTATCGCCGACGAAACTGCTATTCAGTTCCGGATGCTCAACCGCTCCAAAGGGCCTGCCGTCTGGTCGCCCCGCGTGCAGAGCGACCGCACCAAATATATCGACCGCTGGCGTCTCGAACTCGACCGCACAGACAATCTTTTTTTATTCCAGGACAGCGTAATTGAGTTGATTCTTGAGGATAACAAGCGCGTCGCCGGCGTAAGGACTGCCCTCGGTTTTGAATTCAAATCCTCCAATGTAATCCTTACCGCCGGCACATTCCTCAATGGCCTGATGCATTTCGGCCCCCTACAGATTCCCGGCGGCCGCATCTCGGAGAATGCCGCTACCGGTCTTACGGAGCAATTACGCGCCATTGGTTTTGCGACAGGCCGTATGAAAACCGGTACGCCGGCGCGTATTGACGGCCGTACAATCGATTTTTCGCAGGCACAGCGCCAGAGCGGCGATGGCGATATTCACGAAAAATTCTCTTTCCTTCCAGAGGTGAAACGCACGCTCCAACAGCGCGACTGCTGGATTGTCCACACGAATCCTGAAGCTCACGCCGAGATGACTTCTCATCTCGATGAGTCCCCTTTATACAACGGCCAGATCCAGAGCATAGGGCCGCGATATTGCCCCAGTATCGAAACCAAACTGGTGACCTTCGCCGACAAGGACAGCCACCAGCTCTTCCTCGAACCGGAAGGTGAAACCACCCAGGAATATTACATCAATGGCTTCTCGAGCTCTATGCCCTGGCGTGTGCAGATCGATGCATTGAGCAAGGTGCCGGCTCTTCGGAATGTGCAGTTCTATCGTCCCGGTTATGCCATCGAATATGACTTTTTCGACCCCACACAACTCACCCACGACCTTCAGACAAAACTCGTGGAGGGCCTCTATTTTGCAGGTCAGGTTAATGGCACCACAGGTTATGAGGAGGCGGCCGCGCAGGGACTGATGGCTGGCATCAACGCCGCCAGAAGAGTTGCCGGAAAGGAACCTGTCGTGCTCGGGAGGGATGAGGCTTATATCGGAGTATTGATAGACGACCTTGTTACAAAGGGTGTCGACGAACCATACCGTATGTTTACCTCCCGCGCCGAATACCGCATCCTGCTTCGTCAGGATGACGCCGATATGCGTCTTACTCCCATTGGATATGAGATAGGCCTGGCAGATGAAAGAAGATACCGCCTGATGGTGGAGAAGCGCGAGCAAAGAGATGCGTTAATTGATTGGTGTAAGAATTATCTGGTGAAGATGAATCCTGAAATCAACGGCCGCCTTGTAGAACTCGGAACATCCCCCTTGACGGCTTCTCTGCGTGCCATAGAACTGCTGCGTCGGCCTCAATTGAATTTCCGTAAGCTTGCGGAGATTGTGCCTGGTGTGGCCCGACGGCTGGAGCAGGTGGAGCAGGATAGGAGAGAGGAGATTTTGCAGGCTGCGGAGATACTTATCAAATATGGAGGCTATATTGAGCGAGAGCGTGAACTTGCCGACAAGCAGACTCGTTTGGAGTATGTGCGCATACCCGACGGATTTGATTATGGTAAGGTGACGGCCATCTCCACGGAGTCGCGTCAGAAACTCTCCCGCATCCGTCCTGCCACGATAGGGCAGGCCTCCCGCATCCCCGGCGTCTCACCGGCCGACGTCAATGTGCTTCTTATCCTTCTCGGCAGATAATTATTTTGAAATCTCAGCCAAATTTGTTTACTTTGCAGATGCCTCGTCATATGTGGCACTATTTCCGCCTGGCGACATTTGATAATGGATATCGCAATTCTGAGAATAGTGTAACTGACAAAATTTCAGGCAAAAGGACTGTAGAATGTTCCACGTGGAACAAACGAAGGCGTTAATCAAATCAAGGCAATTCGGAAATATTAATCAAATCTACATTATATGGAAATTGAAGAATTGAAACTTAAGATTCGTGACATTCCTGATTTCCCCTCGAAGGGAATCGTGTTCCGCGATCTTACCACACTGCTCAAGGATGCGACAGCGCTTCGCGTAATGAGCGATGCTCTCACAGACCTCTATCGCGACCATGGAATCACCAAAGTGGTGGGTATCGAATCGCGCGGTTTCATCGGCGGTTCTATACTTGCCTACAACCTTGGATGCGGTTTTGTGCCTGCCCGCAAACCGGGTAAACTTCCCTCCGTCACCATCAAGAAGGCATATGCGAAGGAATATGGCGTCGATACAATCGAACTCCATTCCGATGCCATCAATGAGAATGATGTGGTGCTTCTGCACGACGACCTGCTCGCAACCGGCGGTACGATGAACGCCTGTTATGAGCTCGTAAAGTCGATGAATCCGAAGAAAATCTATATCAACTTCGTGGTTGAACTCACAGCCCTGCATGGCCGCGACATCTTCCCGAAAGACGTGGAGGTGACATCACTTCTCAAATACTAATTCATTAAATCCGGAAACCGGTTTTCATTGGTATATCCTTTCCGGATATGAAATCATAAAATATCGGATGGATTCGGAAAATATTCGATTAAATCAAGAGAATAATTTCAGCGACGGCTCCGCACAGGATGCCGTCGCTGATGCCAATATGGCGGATATCCCCAAAGTTGATATCCCCAAAGCAGAAATTCCAAAAGCGGAAAATACAAATAAGGACGAGGCGGTACTTGCCACTACCGGCCGCGACATCGATAAGGGGGGCACATTCCAGCTCGAGTTCGAGCCCGACCGCACCCGCGACGATATCCGCCATAACCGCCCCGGCACACATCTGCGTGAAAAGATATTGAATCTTCCCGAGGCGCCGGGCGTCTATATGTATCTCGACCGTCGCGGAAAGGTGATCTATGTCGGAAAGGCAAAGCGTCTGAAACGGCGCGTTTCATCTTATTTCAATCGCATCCACGACACCACGCGCACCAATTTGCTCGTGCGTAATATCGTGGACATGCGCTTCATCGTGGTCCACTCCGAGGAGGATGCCCTCCATCTCGAGAACGCGATGATTAAGGAATACCAGCCCCACTATAACGTGCTGCTCAAGGATGACAAGTCCTATCCCTGGATTGTGGTGACGCGCGAACTTTATCCACGTGTGTTCATGACGCGCGAAAGAAATATCGAGGGCCGTTACTATGGTCCATACAGCAATGTGCAGGGCGCAAAACTTGTCCTCGACCTTATCCGCGAAACATACCCCTTGCGTTCCTGCCGCCACGCCCTTGACGAACGGTCCATAGCCCGCGACAAATATTCCCTCTGCCTCGATTATCATATCGGGAAATGTGGGGGTGTGTGCCGCGGACTGATGAGCCCGGAGCAGTATGGGGAGTATATCGCAAAGGTGCGCCAGATACTCAACGGCGAGACTGTGGCGCTTGAAAGGGCTCTTCTCGAGGAGATGCAGAAGCTCGCTGAGAATTGGAAATTTGAGGAGGCACAGGAGGTCAAGGAGAAATATGAGATTGTGAAGCGTTATAATATGAAGAGCGTGATAGGGGAGACTTCAACGGTAGATGCCGACCTCTTCGCCTATGTGGAGAATGAGGACAGGGCATTTGTCAACTTCATGCATCTTCACCGCGGCGCCGTGACGCAGAGCCTCAACCTGGAATTTGTGAAACGGCGCAATGAGGCTGATGCCGCCCAGATTTTGTCGATGGCGATGGCGGAGGTGGCGTCGCGTTTCGGACGCGGTTTTGAGGAGGTGATTGTGCCTTTCGAGCCTGAGGTGGCCCTTGAGGGTGCCACCTTCATTGTGCCTAGCCGCGGACCGAAGAGGAAGGCTCTGGAGGTGGGAATGAAGAATGCCCGCCAGTTTATGAACGACCGCGAGCGCGAGGCGGAGAAGGTGAATCCCGACCGCGCCGTGGAGAGGTTGATGGCGAGGATGCAGAGCGATTTCCGGCTCAGCGCCGAACCGCGTCACATAGAATGTTTCGATAATTCAAATATACAGGGCACGAATCCTGTGGCCAGTTGTGTGGTGTTCCGCAATGGCAAACCAGCTAAGCGCGACTATCGTCATTTCAACATAAAGACTGTGGTTGGCGCCAACGACTTCGCGTCGATGAAGGAGGTGCTTCACCGTCGCTACACACGGATGATGGCCGAAGGTGAACCGCTGCCGCAGTTGGTGGTGGTGGATGGTGGCAAGGGGCAGTTGAGCGCCGCCGTGGAGGCTTTCGACGAGATGGGAATCCGTGGGGAGGTGGCGTTGGTGGGCATCGCCAAGCGCCTTGAAGAGATATATTTCCCGGGCGATACGTTGCCCCTTTATCTTGACAAGACCAGCCCCAGCCTGAAAGTGATTCAGGCGTTGCGCGATGAGGCTCACCGGTTTGGAATTACGCATCACCGCAATCGGCGCAGTAAGTCGCAGACTGTTAGCGAGTTGGATTCTATAAAAGGAATCGGCCCGAAAACTGCGGAGCTGCTTATGCGCCATTTTAAGAGTCTGAAACGTGTAAAAGAGGCTGACCCTGAGGAGGTTGCGAAAGTGATAGGAGCCGCCAAGGCCCGTCTCCTTCAGCAGCACTTCAATTAATTTTGAATTTTGAATTGTTGAGTTTCATCAATCTTCAATCAAAAGGAATCATCAATCAAAGAGATGAAGAATTTTTTTTCGGGATTTGAGGGGGTGCTGATAGATATGGATGGGGTGCTTTACGACTCCATGAAATATCACACGCTCGCGTGGCAACGGATGATGCGGGAGGCTGGTTTCAACTGCTCGCGTGATGAGTTTTATCTCTACGAGGGGATGACCGGCGCGGCTACGATTCAGTTGATTTTTCAGCGCGAGTTGGGACGGAAATGTCCGCCGGAGCGTGTAAAGGAATTATACCGGATAAAGACGGAATATTTCCGGGAAATGGGCGCCAAGGAACAGATGCCCGGGGCCGGCCGGATGCTTGCGGCATTTCGCAGAGCGGGCAAGCGTAGGGTGCTGGTGACGGGTTCGGGGCAGGCCAGCCTGATAGAATCCATAAATGAAGACTATCCCGGCGCATTTGGCGAAGGCGACCGTGTTACGGCTCATGATGTGGAGCATGGCAAACCGGCTCCTGACCCCTATCTGAAAGGGGCCGGGATTGCGGGGGTGTCGCCGGAGCGCTGCGTGGTGATAGAGAATGCACCTTTGGGAGTGCGGGCCGGTAAGGCGGCGGGATGTTTCACGATTGCAGTCACCACCGGGCCGATACCTCGCGAGGAATTTGAGAAGGAGGGTGCCGATATGATTTTCGACTCTATGCCGGAATTCGCCGACTGGCTGGAGGCTGAGGGGCGACAAGGCTCCGAGGCTGCCGACCGGGAGTTGATGGCGGCGGTTTGTGCGTTGCATCCGGAGGGGGTGTTTGTGATTACGGACACGAATGTTGCACGGGATGTGATGCCCCGGCTTCGCGATTTCGACCGGTGTGTTAATGCTTCGATTGTGGTCGAAGCCGGGGAGGATGCGAAGCAGTTGGCAACGGTTGCGGATATCTATCGCAGGTTGAACGAGAATGGCGCCACACGGTCGTCGCTGATAGTGAACATCGGCGGGGGAGTGGTGACGGATTTAGGCGGATTTGTGGCCGCTACATATCAGCGCGGGATGCGATTTATCAATGTGCCGACCAGCGTGCTTGGTGCCGCTGATGCAGCCATTGGTGGAAAGAATGGACTGGATCTTGACCGGATGAAAAATGTGGTGGGCACCTTCGCGATGCCGGAGTGTGTGATTGTGGATCCTTTGCTTATGGAGACGCTTCCTGAAGCAGAGAAGATTAATGGCCTTGCGGAGATTGTGAAGACGGCTCTGATAGCCGAAGAAGGCTTCTATCGGAGGATAATATCTGGGGGAGGATTGGAAGGCTTTGATTTGGGCGAAATGACGCGTTTTGCAGCGCGGACTAAGGGTGATATAGTAATCAGGGATCCAAAGGACACAGGGCTGCGCCATGTGCTGAATTTCGGGCATACTGCAGGGCATGCGTTTGAGACGATGGCCGCGAGGATCGGCTTGCCGATAGCCCATGGCACAGCTGTGGCGCACGGGATGCTGACGGCATTGCTGCTCAGTGAGCGGATTATGGGATTGAAGGCAGGGACAGCGGCGGAATATGCGGATTGCTTTTTAGGGAGATATTATCAGCCCTTGCCATTTGGGCAAGAGCGGATAGAAGAGCTCATCGAGATGATGGGGAAGGACAAGAAGAACAGGCGCAGCGGCGAGCCGGAGTTAGTATTACTGAAAGCCATCGGCGAGCCAGAGATCGGCATCAAGCCAGCCCCCGCCCAACTGCAGGCCGCCATTGCGGATACGATAAACCGTAGGCTTTAGGCAGTCTATTATCATGCCGTAAGCCTATGGATGTGCTGGAAAGGCTCGAAATACTGTAGGAATTTTTGTCATCTACTAAGACCCCATCTCACAAAAAATGTTAACGCAGGGGCGACCGATTTTTGATGCAGGTCAGCAAGTTGAAGAAGGAGCATAGCGGGCTATGCGACTGATGAGACTTGGCTGAGATGCGCAAAAAGCGGTCGAACCCGCCTAATTTCTTATTGAGATAATGATCATTTGTTAAATATGTTTATTTTTGTCTATTACTGTCCGCTAAACTTTTTTAGATTCTGAAAAATAAGGGCTGATTCCATTTGCAGGAGTCAGCCCAATTAGTTTAGTTTGTGTTCGCCAAAACATAAAACTAAAACTATGCCCAAAAGTAGTAATTTCTTCGGACAGCCGATATATGG
>CAJLTZ010000058.1 GCA_905209725.1 uncultured Muribaculaceae bacterium | reverse complement strand
TATGAGGCACATCTGCGACCCCTGCATTAACATTTTTTGTGGGATGGGGTCTAAATGCAACTGAATTTATATTCTTTGATTTTTTTAAGGTTTTAGATTGTTTTATGATAATAAATTTTTTAAATTTGCGACAACTAAACAATCCAGTTATGAAGAAAAATTTGCAATATTTCTCAAAAGAAGTCATAAGGAGGTTCTCCGTCATCAGAATTAGCATGGTGAGTTTGCTTATAGTGGGGAGTGCTCTGAACGCATTGTCGTCTATCCAAAAGGTGGAAATCACTTTTGATGAAAGTGATTTCAGTTACTCAGTTGACCCTGCAACACACCACACATACGTGGAGTGTTCGAAAGTCAACGCTTCATATCCTCGAGCCGGAATGCCATCTTTGCCATTGCTGTCAAAAAATATTGTTCTCAGGGTGGGACAAGAATATGTGTCTACCAAGGTGACTGTGAGCAAAAAAGCAGTAAAAAATAGGATAACGCTCGCCAAATGTAGTGAAGATGTATCAACTGATATATCAATCAATGATCCTGGAAATACCTCAGGTAAAGAACCGTATGCATTTGATTACCCTGAAAAGGTATGCTTGCTTAACGGAACATCAGCCATCGAAGGTTATCAGATGCTTCACTATCTGATCACTCCATTTGAATACGTGAGGAACAGCGGCACCCTTTATTTTATTTACAAGATGACTCTTGAGATAGAAACAAAGGATTTGGAAACGAGCAGTGGCTCTCCTTTACTGACTTCATACAACCATGAACTTGTGGCAGCAATCGCCAGCAATACTGCTGTGATAAACCATAGTCCTATAGATATAGAGTATGAGCAGCCCATAGATTATTTGCTGATTACTTGCGATAGCCTTGCGACATCTTTCCAGCCATTGCTTAACTGGAAACATGTGAAAGGGCTTAGAGTAGCTATAGAGACTGTGGAAGATATTAACTCTTCATATACAGGCGAAGATTTACCTATTAAAATTAAGAAATGTATTAGGGATTACAGCAACAATCATGGCATCAAATATGTGTTGTTGGGTGGCGATACAGAAATAGTCCCTACAAGATATTGCAATATGGGAACATATAAGAGAAATGAAAAAGATCCGCAGTTTAATAATATCCCTACCGATAAGTTTTATGCATGTTTCGGTAACACTTTCAATTGGGATCGAGATGGAGACAATACATATGGTGAATTAGAAGACAACGTTGATCTGATAGATGATGTCTATTTAACGAGAATGCCTGTAAATAACCGAATGGATGCATATAATGTTTCCATGAAATTTGTAGATTCAGAGAGGAATCCAATATGGAATGAAAATATCCTTATGGCTGGAAGTTCCATGCGTCAGTATTTGCATTATTCTATTATTGATCCTGATGATAAAGGAACAAGTGATGCGGAAATGTTGGGCGACAGGCTTTACGACGAACATATAAAGTCCTATTTTACAGGGAAAAGAGTTAGATATTTTGATACCGGTACTGATTTTGACGGGGACGAAAATGTCGACCTGACTCCAGATGGACTTAGAAACGAATTATGTAAAGGATATAGTTTCATAGAATACATAGGACATGGAGATTCCAATAAATGGATTGTGGAGAAGAAGGCTGAGTTTCAAAGCATTCCCCACGTCAATAATATTGTTTCGCCTGTAAATACGACAGTCATAACTACAAATTCATGTAGAACGAATTATTTTGATTTTGATGAAGCATGTGGATTGGGTCCATGCTTAAGCGAGGCATTCATGAGAAATACAGAAAGTGGAGTTGTAGGATATTTTGGATGTTCAAGATCTGGATTCTACAACGGATTAATATTCAATGGATACGGGACGTCTTTGAGGTATGACGCATCTTTCTATGATATGCTGTTCTCCGACAGGATTGTAGACAAAAATTTCGGCAAGATAGCATCGTTGGCAAAATTACAAAGGGTAGGGCTGATTACATCGGGTTCAAATGAAGTTGATGGGGAGACATTAAATTCTGACAGCGAGAGATGGGTGCAATATGGCATTAATCCTGTCGGGGACCCTGAAATGCCATTGTTTACTGAGCAACCAATGCAATTTGACAATGCAAACTGCACAGTAAATATTAAACAAGGATCGCTCTCTTTAGGTTTAGGTTTTGTAACCACTATCGACACCGGGGTGGACGGTTGCCGTGTGAGTATAACAAGCGAGGATGACAATGGAAGCCGCTTCTTTAAAGTCTATGAAAATGTTAGGTCTGTGACATATAATGGACTTTTTGACAAATGTATAGCGACCATCACAAAGCAGAATTACAAACCAAAGCAGATTTATGCGTATTTAAAGGCGGCTGATAATACAGGGGAAGGTGGTGCTAAGATTCTTGCTTGTAATCCAAGTTCTGGAGATGGTGAGATTAAGTTGTCATTGCATCTTCCGGAGGATGCATCAGATGTCCAAATTTTGGTATCAGACTATGAGTTGGGGAGTCAGAATGTGTACTCACTCTCAAAGGAAGATCTGGGAGACTTGAATAGTGTTCCTGTTAACATTAAAAAAGCAGGTATTCCAAAGACGTATGTTGTATACCTTGTTGTAAACGGACAGATATATGACAGCATTAATATACTTAAATAAAACTAACATAGAAGTTGTCTAAACTAATTTACGTGAGCTAAAACATCAGAAGAAGTGTAAACTTTATGGCAATCTTTATTAATCTTTTGGGTATCTTTGGCCGTCTTCATCGGAACCAACCGAGAGGTTGCTCCCTCATCAGCTGACCAAATCTACCTCAAAATCTTAATAAATCTTACCATAAAAATTAGTTTAGACAACTTCATTAACAAAATAAAAAGAAGTCGTATGAAAACTGTTTTTAATCGAAAGAACATGATGAGGATTATGGGAGAATTGCAAATTAATGTAAACAAAATTAGCATGGAAAGAATGAAAACGAGCAAGTCTGAATTGTTCCGATCTGTGGTCGGGATTCGTGGCCTTGTTGTATGCCTTTTGTCTTTAATTTCGTGTGTTTCAGTCATTGCACAGGAAATTGAATATAAAAAGGTTCTGACGGAAGGCAAAAGGTGGGAATATGAAAGCGATCATTTATTAGGATCGCCGGAATCTTGGATAGGTGTTAAATATTCGGCTGAAGTTATAGGAGATACAATAGTATATTCGAAAGAGGCAAAGAAATTGCTTGTAAAATGGGAAATGCCTGATATGGAGTGGTGCAAGGATAGACCTAAAACAGGGGAACGTGTAGAGGTATTTATTGAAGAAAATGGCAAGATATATCAGCAGTTTGATCATTACGAAGAGGTGTTTATGGATATGAATTATGAGAATAATTGGCTATATATGTGTTATTCTATCGTACATGAAGATTTTATCGAGTCGCCAATGGGAAAACTGAAAAGAATCTTTTTTAACGAAGCGCAAGATTGGCGGGATATATATCGTCCTTTAGGAATGATTGAAGGTGTTGGTACAAGCAACACCTATGTGACGCCGGATTTTGATATGACAGATGGCCACTATTATGACAGGATGACGGCGTTCTATTACAATGATGAATTGCTTTTTACGGAAGAGGATTTCCGAATCATCCCTTCGGGAACGTTGGAGATTGAACCAGAAAAAAACATGTTGGAGGAAGAAAATACACCTTATTATGATCTTATGGGTAGGGTGGTTAAGAAGCCGGTTCCCGGCAGCATTCTCATTCATCAAGGGCGCAAAATAATTTATAAAAATTAGACCCCATCCCACAAAAAATGTTAACGCAGGGGTCGCACCCAAGCTGCGAGACCACGGTAACTTCAGGATGGGAAATTAATATAATTTTTAACATAATGACCGCCGTCCCGACAAGAAATTAGTTATGTCCGACCGCTATTTGCGCATCTCAGCCAAGTCGCAACAGTTGCATAGCCCGCTATGCTCCTTCTTTAACTTGCTGAGTTGCATCAAAAATCGGTCGCCCCTGCGTTAACATTTTTCGTGGGATGGGGTCTAAAAGCAACTTCAACAGGAAAGTTATGAAAATAAATAAAATGAGAACGATAATCAGCAAGCGTGTATGTTTACATTCTGTTTCGATAATCAGAAATGGTTTGTTATTATGTGTGATGTTGTTAATGCCGGGATTGCAGAGTCGTGCTGATGAGACTGAATACAAGAAAGTCCTGACGGAAGGGAAGTGCTGGGAGTATGTAAGTGATAATTTGGCTTTGGGGCCGTCTGATATCCATACCGGGGTGAAATATTGGGCAGAAGTGATTGGCGACACATTGGTTTATTCCAAACCTGCCAAAAAAGTGCTGATTAAATATGTATTGCCAGACAAGGAAGTGTACAAGCACTTGCCCAAAACAGGGGAAAAAGTCAGAGTTTTTATAGAAGAAAACGGACGGATATATGAGCAGTTAGAAGACCGCACAATCGAATATATGAACATGAGTTACGGAGACAAACCATTTTACCATCCGTTTATGTCCGACGATTGCATGGTGCACGATGACTACATTGATTCCCCATTTGGGAAATTGAAAAGAAGATATTATGATGAAGTAAAGGATTGGTGGGGAGTTTATCGACCTTTGGCAGTGATAGAGGGTGTTGGCACAAGCAATACATTGCTGACTCCTGATTTTCAAATGTCAGATGGTTATTATTATTACAAGATGTTGGCAGTTTATTACAATGATGAAGTGCTCTTTACGGAAAATGATTTCCGGCCATTCCCCGCTGAATTAGAAAATGTTGATGCGGATAATAATGATAATATGGAAATGATTTATAGCGTAAACGGCTACCGTGTAAGTAGCAGCTGTCTTGTTCCGGGACTTTATCTGCGCCTTAAGAGCGGAAAGACGGAGAAATTCGTAGTGAAATAAGAGCTCAAAGCCCCTCACCGCAATATTATATTTGTGGAATGGGCAAATAAAAAAAAGGCTTCCGGATGGAAGCCTTTATGCTATTCAAGCGTAGAGGGGCATTATTTGCGGATGCCGAGCTCTTTCTTGGCGATGATGGCGCGATAGCGGTTGATGTCCTTGCGGATCAGATAGTCAAGGAGGCTGCGGCGCTGGCCTACGAGGGCCTTAAGAGCGCGGGCTGTAGCGTAGTCCTTGTGATTCGACTTCAGGTGCTCGGTGAGGTGTTTGATACGTACCGAGAAAAGGGCGATCTGGCTTTCGGGGCTGCCTGTGTCGTTGGCATCACGGCCATAGGTCTCGAAGATTTTCTTCTTTTCTTCTGTGGAAAGATGCATGGTGGAGATAAAATTTAAAATGTTTGAAAATAGGAACTTTTCTGCGAAAAGCAGTGCCTCGGCTCTCCTTGCCGGGGCTGCTTTTGTGTGAAAAGCGGTGCAAAGTTATGAATTTTTTTCCGATTGGGCAAGAAATATTTGTAAAAGAAAAAGGAAATGATTAATTTTGCAGTCGCTAAATCCGTGAAGGCCGGGAAAAGAGCGTGTCAGCGCCGCCTTGCGGAACGTATTAACAAAACGTTAAATAATTACAATGTACGCAATTGTAGACATCAAGGGCCAGCAGTTCAAAGCCGAGGAAGGCAGGTATCTGTATGTGCACCATCTCGGCGATGAAGTGAAAGCCGGAGAGCAGGTAGCTTTCGACAAAGTGCTTCTTCTTGACGCCGACGGCGACGTGAAGGTCGGAGTGCCCGCCGTAGAGGGCGCTAAGGTAGAATGCGAAGTGGTAGAGCCGCTCGTGAAGGGAGAGAAGGTGATTGTCTTCAAGAAAAGACGTCGCAAAGGCTATCGCCGCCTCAACGGCCATCGCCAGCAGTTCTCCAAAGTGATCATTAAAAAAATTGTAACCGCTTAACGCAACTAAATCCCCAATAGAAAATGGCACATAAAAAAGGTGTCGGCAGTTCGAAGAACGGCCGCGAGTCGCAAAGCAAACGCCTCGGTGTGAAAATTTTCGGTGGAGCCAACTGCAAAGCCGGTAATATTCTGAAACGTCAGCGCGGCACGGCCCATCATCCGGGTCTGAACGTGGGCATGGGCAAAGACCATACTCTCTTCGCGCTCATCGACGGCGTGGTGGTTTTCTCCACCGGCAAAGAGGGCCGCAAGTATATCAACGTGCAGCCCCACGCATCCAACTAAGAATTTGAGAATTAAAGGTTAAACATGAGAAAAGGGCTCCTTCCCCGCGAAGGGGTCCTTTTCGTTTAAGACCAATTCTTGGGAATCCGCCCCAGATGGAAGAAAAGGAAAAACACGACGACACTCCCGAGCCCGCAGCCGAGGAGGATCTTCAGCCCGGAAATGATTCCGAAGTGCCGAAGAAACGAAGGCTGCCACGTTGGCTCCGCATCACGCTCAAGACGCTGATGTGGATTGTGATTGTTGTGCTCCTTATCCCGGTGCTCCTTTATATCCCTCCGGTGCAGGATTTCGTGGTGAAGCAGGCCGAAAAGATTGTGCACGACAAGACTGGCATGACAATCGGCATCGGCAAGTTCCGCCTCTCCTTCCCTCTCGACGTGCATCTGAAGGATGTGTTCGTGATCACTGCCGTCTCGCCCACTGATACAATGGTGCGCGCCGAAGAAGTGGTGGCCGACGTGAAACTCATCCCGCTGCTCAATCTCGACGTGAAGCTCAATAAACTGCTTCTCCGTCGGGGATACTATAGAATGGTGTCGGCCGACTCCTCCATGATAATGGCCATAAATGCCGGCCTGCTCGAAGTTGACTCCAGGTCGAACTGCAATATCGCCACCAGCGAAATCAACCTCAACAAGGTAAAACTTAAGGATGGCAGCCTCTCCCTCTTCATGGATGTATGGAAGAAGAAGAACGAGCCTGACACGGCGAAATCCACAGGCCCCGGATTTGTGATCAACGCCAACGACATCGACATGGAGAACTTCGCCTTCGGAATGTCGATGCTGCCCACAATCGACACGCTCGATGTGGCTGTGAAGGATGTGAAGATACGCAAGGCACAGGTGGACCTAAACAAGAGCCTCGTGACCTGGCAACTTGCTGCAATGAGCGACGGCCACGCCACCTATATGCAGCCCACGGCGGAATATGTCCGCACGCATCCGGCGCCACCATCGACCCCGTCCACCGGGCCTCCGATGCGAATCATGGGTGACAGCATCTCCCTGACAGGGATGAAAGTGCTCTACACCACCCGGGGCGTGAAACCCGCGCCAGGTTTCGATGCATCCTATCTCAGCCTGAACGGCGTGGCAATAGGCATGCGCAATTTCTACAATGAATCATCCACCGTGCGCCTCCCGCTCACCAGACTTGAGGCTAAGGAGCGCTGCGGACTTACCATAACATCCGGCAAGGGAACGGTGAGCGTAGACTCCATAGGCCTCGGACTCGATGCCCTCGACATCCGCACCACCTTCTCGCACATCGCCGCCACCGCCGATATCCCCTTCGCCCTCATGGCACTCGACCCGAAAGCATCACTCAATGCCAGAGCCGAGGGCCGGATCGGCTTGCCGGACGTAGACTCCTTCATGCCCTCGCTGAAGCAGTTCACATCTATAGTGCCGGCGCGCAAACCATTGAAATTCAATATAGCCGCCAATGGCACGCTCTCCGATGTGGAGATTGAGCGGCTTGATGTCAATATGCCGGGCGTTGTGGCGCTCAAGGCAAAAGGAAATGCCCGGAATCCTCTCGACTTCAAAAAGCTGATAGCGCATGTGGACTTCGACGGATCGCTCGACGACCCGCGCGTGGCCGACAAATTTATCGCGCCCTCGAAGATAGCGATTCCCGCGTTCACCATCAAGGGAAGCGCCGACGCAGCGGGTGATGAATATGGTGCCGACTTCAAACTCTTCAGTGAGGCCGGCGACCTTGCCGCCCTCGGCCATGTGGGGCTCAACTCCGAAACATATTCCGCCGATGTGGATGCTGTAGGAATAGATGTGGCGCGCTTCATGCCCGACTTAGGCATAGGAAGCGTCACGGCTAAAGTGAAGGCCAACGGACGGGGCTTCAACCCCATGTCGGGCAAGGCCGTGACCGATGCCATCATAGATATCGCGCATATCCAATATAATCGTCGCGACTTCCATAATATCAGCGCCAATGTGACGCTGAATCCCGACGGTTCGCTGAATCTCCTCGCGGAGTCGGCCAATCCGGGTCTCGACTTCGACATAGAGGGGAGCGGCACAATCCACCCCGACGATTATGTGTTTGATATTGCCACCCGCATCCGCGAACTCGACCTGCAGATGCTCGGATTCACCGACTCGATATGCAGCGGCAGCGGCGACATCCATATCAACGGCACGGCGAGTCCCGGCCGCTGGATTTATGATGTCGCCCTGGAGTCGAACTCGCTCGACTGGAACATGCCCGGCACATATATCCATCTGCCGCAGGGCGTGGCCGCGAAACTGTATGCCGACCCGGTGAGCACTGCATTCGATCTCCAGTCGCATCTCACCAATATGTGTTTCCGCAGTCCGTCAGGACTGAAGAGCGTGGTGGAGAAATTCTCCTCAGTGGCAACGGCGGCAATGAAGCAGGTGGGCAAGCGCGACATCTCGATAGATTCTCTGAGCAATGGGATGCCCCTTTTCACCCTCGACCTGAACGCCTCCGGCCACGGACTGCTGTCGCAATTCCTGCAGCCGTCGGGAATGAGTGTCGACACTGTGTATGCCAGCATCAGCCGCGATTCGCTGCTTCAGGGCAACATCGGCGTGCGCCAGTTCAACACCGGATCGATGATGCTCGACACGATTACTCTCAATCTCAAGGAGCGTGGCGCACTTCTCGACTATCGCGCCCATCTCGGCAACCGCCCCGGCACCATGGATGAATTCGCGCAGGTCAACCTCAACGGTTATCTGGGTCACAACCGTATAGGCGCCTTCCTCACGCAGCGGAACATAAAGAATGAGATGGGCTATCGACTCGGTTTGACGGCAGCTCTCCAGGATTCAGTGGCCACAGTCCACTTTACCCCTCTGAAAGCCACTATCGCCTATCTTCCCTGGCAGCTCAACGACGACAACTTTATCGATTACAATATCTACACCAATCATGTCGAGGCCAATCTGATGGCCAACTCCGCAGAGAGCAGCATCCTTGCGCGCACAGAGCCTAATGACAAGGGGCTTGGCGATGACCTGCACCTCAAGATTGACAACCTGCATATACAGGACTTCCTGCGCATGTGGGCGCTCGCACCGGAGATGACCGGCGATGTCAACGCCGACCTGCGCGTGCACTATTTCAACCAGAGTTTCGAGGGGAAGGGCACGCTCGGAGTGAAGCAATTCACGTATGAACGCACCCAGGTGGGCGACTTCGACCTCGACCTCAACGCCGACTATACGATGAGCGGCAGGACTGCCGTGAATGCCGCCCTTAAGGTGAATCAGGAGCCGGCCCTCGCATTCCACGCGTCCCTCTCGCCCGACTCAATTGGAGGCATGAAACCCGACTCACTCGGAGTGTCGATCACCCGCTTCCCCCTCAAGATAGCCAATCCGTTCCTCGGCAAAACCCTTTCGCTGCAGGGCGTGCTCAACGGCGAGATGGATATGCAAGGCTCATTCGCCAAACCCAAACTCAACGGATATATCCAGTTTGACTCCGTGTCGGCATATGTGCCTGTGGCAGCCGCCACGCTGAAATTCATTCAGGATAGGGTGGATGTGGTCAATAATGTAGTGGCATTCAAGGATTTCAGTATTTTTGCAGCCAACGACAACCCACTTGTAATCAATGGCAATGTGGATGCTTCCGACTTCTCGAATATCGGGTTCGACCTCGGAATGAACGCCAATAACATGCAGCTCATCAAGAGCGACAAACGTTCCAAGGGCGACCTTTTCGGCAAGATTTTCCTCAACTTAGGCGCCACTGTAAAGGGCCCGATGAAGCGGCTGGATATAAACGGAAATGTCAACCTGCTCGGCACCACCGACGCCACTTACCGGCTCAACATGAGCCCGGCCGAATTCCAGACGCGACAGGACGACAATGTGGTGAAATTCGTGAACTTCGCCGACTCCACGCTTGTGGCCAAGGCCGACTCTGTGGTGGAATCCCCCCTCAATATGCGCATCAACGCCAATGTGCAGATTCAGCCAGGCACACAGGTGGAGTTGCTTCTGTCGACCAACGGCACAGATAAACTCGAAATCTCCCCGACGGCCAATCTGAATTATTCCCAGAACTATATGGGCGATATGAACCTGAACGGCACACTGACGCTCGGCAACGGATATGTGCGCTATTCGGTTCCGGTGATTGGTGAGAAACTCTTCACCTTTAACCCTGCATCCACAATCACCTGGAGCGGAAATGTGATGAATCCTACTCTGAATGTTACCGCCACCGACGAGATGAAGGCCAATGTGACCAGCGGTAACAATTCGCGGCTTGTCAACTTCCTCGTGACGCTTCATGCCACCAATGCGCTCAACAACCTCAAGGTAGCCTTTGACCTTGCCACCAACGACGACCTGTCGATTCAGAACGAGCTCCAGAGCATGAGCCCCGACCAGCGGCAGACGCAGGCCATGAACCTGCTGCTCTATGGCCAGTACACGGGACAGAACACGAAGGCAAACGCCAATCTCGACGGCAACTTCCTCTATTCCTTCCTCGAATCTCAACTCAACAGCTGGGCAGCCAAGCATATCCGCGGAGTGGACCTCTCCTTCGGCATCAACCAGTATGATAAGATGACCAACGGCGTCTCCAACACGCAGACAAGCTATAGTTATCAGGTGTCCAAGTCGCTCTTCAACAATAGATTCAAGATCCAGGTAGGCGGCAATTACTCCACCGACGCCAATGCCGATGAGAATCTTGCCGACAATCTGGTGAGCGACGTGTCGATGGAATATGTGCTCAAGCAGACGCAGACCACCAATATGAGTGTCCGCCTCTTCCGTCACGTAGGATACGAATCGATTCTCGAAGGCGAAATCACGGAGATGGGAGCCGGTTTTGTGATGAAACGCCGTATTGACAACCTGAAGAGCCTCTTCCGCATCCGCTGGGGCAAGCGGAAACCGAAGGTTGTTCAGTCCGATACCGCGGGCAATAGCCAGGATTCCCTTCCTGCCAAAGAGACACCCATGCCTGACACAAGCAAGCGGACAAGTCTGAGAAATAACGATCAAAGCGAGGAACAATGAAAAGCAACGACCGACTGACCACATGTGGCATCCTGCCGCTGATGTGCGCCATCCTGATAGTGGCGGGCATCTTCGCGTCGTGCTCCACCACCAAGCGCATCCCCGAGGGCCAGCAGCTCTACAACGGCATGAAAATCAAATTCCGGCAGGATTCCACCGTGGCAAAGATTCCCTCCGGAGTGAAGTCGAATCTTACAAAGGCTGTCAATGTGCGCCCCAACAATCCCTGGCCCTTCCTTTCTCCCTATCGCCGTATGCCGTTCCCGCTCGGCCTCTGGGTATACAACAACTGGAGCGATTCCTCAAAAGGACTCAAGGGATGGATATATAATAAGCTTGTGGAGCAGCCAGTGCTTCTGTCGGACATCAAGCCCGACACCCGCATCAAGATGCTCAAACAGCTTCTCAACGACAACGGTTATTTCTCCTCCACAGCGCAATATAAGGTGATAGAGGGAAAGAATCCCAAGAAGGCATCGGTGGAATACACCGTCAATATCAATCAGCCCTATCTTCTCGACACCATCGAGTATATGGAGCGGCCTGATGTGCCGGTGAGCCGCTTTGTGGATTCAATGGCTCGCAAGCAGCGCTATCTGCGTGAGGGCGAGCGCTTCTGCGTGGACTCACTGGAGGCGGTGCGCGTCAACATCGCCAACGCCATGCGCAATAAGGGCTACTACTTCTTCCGGCCCGAATATATCGAGTTTCTTGCCGACTCCCTCATCACTCCCGGGAAGATAGCCCTCCGGGTGCAACTGAGCAATAACGCGCCCTCGATCGCCATGCTTGCCTACCGCACCCGCAATATCACCACCATACTTCGCCGCCGGAGCACAAGGCGTCCCGGCCGTCCGGACACAATCCCCTCCAAGAAGGGGGATATCATAGTGTATCGTCCGCAGCGCCTGCGCCCCAACATGATTCCAGGCTGCATCACATTCCGCAAAGGGAAGCTCTTCTCCGTGCGCGACATGGACCGCACCCAGAGCCGTTTCTCCCGTCTCGGCATTTTCGGAAATATCCAGATTCAGGCAGTCCCCGTGGATACCAACCATGCCGACCCGCAGATTGATGTATATATCGACTGCCGATATGAGCGCCCCATGGAGGCTTCAATCGAAGCAAACATCACCTCCAAATCCAACAGTTATCTCGGTCCGGGGCTTGTGCTCGGTCTCTCCAACAACAATATATTCGGAGGCGCCGAACGGCTCAGCGTAAACCTGTCGGGCAGCTACGAATGGCAGACCGGCTCCGACCGCAGCTCTGTGTTCAATTCCTATGAGTTCGGCCTGAGCGGTTCGCTTGCATTCCCGCGCCTGCTCGCCCCGGCATTCGTGCGACGTACAAATCGGGATATCAACTGGACCACCATCACCCTTTCCGGCAATATCCTCAACCGTCCCCACTATTTCCGGATGGCGGAGGTGAAGGCCGGCCTTACGTATGAGTGGAACCATTCGCGCCACGTGATGAACCAACTCACCCTATTCAGGCTGACCTACACAAAGTTGATGCGCACCACCCACGATTTCGACTCCATCATGACACAGAACCCTGCTGTGGCGCTCAGTTTTGAGAGCCAGTTCATCCCGGTGTTGAGTTATACCTATACCTACGACCGCTGGATGGAACGGGCACATAACAACGGCATCAATTTCACCGCCACTCTCACCGAAGGCGGCAATGTGTTCTGGGGTCTCTGGCGCGCCTGCGGGGTGAGGGGACGCAAGGAACTCTTCGGCATGCCATTCTCGCAATTCATCAAGGGAACGGCGCAACTTGTATATACGCGAAGATTGAAGCAGGCCACTGACAATTGGCTTGTGACTCGGCTCATGATTGGCGCAGAGCATGCCTATGGCAATTCCACGCAAGTGCCGTATGCGGAGCAATTCTATATCGGCGGTGCCAACTCAATCCGTGCGTTTACGGTGCGCTCCCTCGGCCCCGGCAGCTACCATGTGCCCACCGATAATGAGAATGGCTACTTCGACCAGACCGGTACATTCAAATTCGAGTTTAACACCGAATATCGTTTTCCCATCTACAGCATCCTGCATGGAGCCGCCTTTATTGACGCCGGAAACATCTGGCTGCTTAAGAACGACCCGCTGCGTCCGGGCGGTCTGCTTCAGGGAAAGAGATTCCTGCGCGACATCGCTCTCGGCACAGGTGTGGGCTTACGGTTGGACCTCGGCATGATTGTGATCCGCGGTGACCTCGGCTATGGCCTCCACGCTCCCTACGACACCGGGCGAAACGGATATTTCAACATCGCCTTCAAGAAGGCATTCGCCTTCCACCTTGCAATCGGCTATCCCTTCTGATGATTGATAATTGATATTGCGGCATTTCGGGGAGCGCTGACAGTATGATTCCACAATGAAACCATTGAGTAAAAGCGAGCGGAACGGGGCAATAGCCATTGCGTTGGTGGCACTGGCCGTGACTTTCGGCGGTTTTGCGCTGAAACGCTGCGGCACTGTGGAGACAGCCGACATCCCTCCGTCAGCTCTCATCTTTGCAGCCGACACTCTCAATACAGCTGCCGAATCCGAGGTAGAATCTGAAGGGGAATATGCAGATTTCAGCAAATCGAGAAAGGTCAGGCATCGCCGCAACAGAAATGACTCCACAAGCCGAAAACGCTGCAAGAAGGGAAAATCCAAGTCCGGGAAGAGGAAATCGAACCGGAAGAATGGCGAGGACAATTATCACAGGCGCAATCATCTCTCCGAACCAATCAGTGTCGACTGATGGATGGAACGTCACCGCTCTTAGATATGCGGTGAACGGGGTCGGATTGGAGAATTTTTTCGGACGAATAATGTGTTATATAGCATATTTTTATTAACTTTGCAGCCGATTTAGTAGAAAGATTTATGCAGGATATCCGCAATATCGCCATCATTGCCCATGTGGACCATGGCAAAACCACACTTGTAGACAAGATGCTTCTCGCCGGTCACCTCTTCCGTGACAACCAGACCACCGGCGAACTGATACTCGACAACAATGACCTCGAGCGCGAGCGTGGCATAACGATTCTCTCCAAAAACGTCTCCATCAATTATAAAGGCACGAAGATCAACATTATCGACACCCCGGGACACGCCGACTTTGGCGGCGAGGTGGAACGTGTGCTCAATATGGCCGACGGCTGTCTGCTTCTCGTTGACGCCTTCGAAGGCCCGATGCCGCAGACGCGTTTCGTGCTCCAGAAAGCCATCCAGATGGGACTCAAGCCTGTAGTGGTGATCAACAAGGTGGATAAACCTAACTGCCGCCCCGACGAGGTGAACGAAATGGTGTTCGACCTGATGTTCAACCTCGATGCCACGGAGGACCAGCTCGACTTCCCCACAATCTATGGTTCTGCCAAGCAGAACTGGATGGGCACCGACTGGCGCAAGCCCACTAAGGATATCACTGCGCTCCTTGACGCAATCATTGAATATATTCCTGCGCCACGACGCATCGAGGGTGACCCGCAGATGCTTATCACCAGCCTCGACTATAGCAACTATGTGGGCCGAATCGCAGTGGGACGTGTGCATCGCGGCACAATCCGAGAGGGAATGGAACTGGGGCTCTGCAAGAAGGATGGCACGGTGACGCGCCAGAAAGTTAAAGAACTGCATACATTCGAGGGAATGGGCCGCAAGCGCGTGGAAGAGGTGGAGAGCGGAGACATCTGCGCCATCGTGGGTCTCGAGAATTTCGAGATTGGCGACACTCTTACACTTCTCTCAAATCCCGAGCCGCTCCCCCGCATCGCCATTGACGAACCCACAATGTCGATGACCTTCACCATCAACGACTCCCCATTCTTCGGTCAGGACGGCAAATATGTCACATCCCGCCATATCCAGGAACGTCTTGAGCGCGAACTCGACAAGAACCTTGCCCTGCGTGTGGAGAAAGGCGCCCGCGAGGACCAGTGGATTGTATATGGCCGCGGTGTGCTCCATCTCTCTATCCTTATCGAGACGATGCGCCGCGAGGGATATGAGCTTCAGGTGGGCCAGCCCCAGGTGATTGTGAAGGAAATCGACGGCAAGAAATGCGAGCCTGTGGAGGCGCTGAGCATCAATGTGCCGGAAGAATATTCATCGAAAGTGATCGATATGGTGACTCGCCGCAAGGGAGATATCTTGTCGATGACCACCCGCAACGACCGCGTGGATATCGAATTCCAGATACCGTCGCGCGGCATCATCGGCTTGCGTAACAATGTGCTCACGGCCACAGCCGGCGAGGCCATCATGGCCCACCGTTTCCTTGAATATCAGCCCTGGAAAGGTGATATCGAACGCCGCACTAATGGTTCGCTGATCGCAATAGAGGCCGGCACTGCATATGCCTATGCCATCGACAAACTACAGGACCGCGGCCGCTTCTTCATCTTCCCGCAGGAAGAGGTTTATGCCGGCCAGGTGGTAGGCGAGAACGCCAAGGAGAAGGATATTCCGGTGAATGTAACCAAGTCGAAGAAACTCACCAACATGCGAGCCTCCGGTGCCGACGACAAGGCCAAGATTGTGCCCCCGGTGGTGTTCTCGCTTGAGGAAGCGCTTGAATACATCAAGGAGGATGAATATGTGGAGGTAACGCCGAATCACCTTCGCCTGCGCAAGATCATCCTCGATGAGAACGAGCGCAAGCGCGCCAACAGGCAGTCATAAGACCCCATCCCACAAAAAATGTTAATGCAGGGGTCGCAGATGTGCCTCA
>CAJLTZ010000057.1 GCA_905209725.1 uncultured Muribaculaceae bacterium | reverse complement strand
TTCAGGTTGCCGATTCAACTTTCTTGGGGGATCGCTTATCCCGAACTCGCGTTATTAATAGCCTGTATCACAGTGTGTCAACCAACATTTTTCTTTGCAGAGAAAAGAATTTATAGATTTTCTTTCTTTGCAAAGAAAAATATTAGTAACTTTGTGGAAACTTGAAGAGTATGGAACGTATCTACGAAATTTCAGCACGGTTGATAGAGAGCCTTTATGCTCCTCTTCACCGCTATCTCTATGACACCATTGCATGGAGTGACAGGCTTATCATGATTAAAGGGGCCCGAGGTGTAGGCAAAACCACCATGATGAAGCAGCGATGCAAAGAGAATGGTGAACGCGGAGTATATGCGTCTTTGGACCAGCTCTTTTTCAATGACCATACCATAGTGGAGCTTGCAGACTACCACTATAAGCATGGCGGAACGCATCTCTACCTCGATGAAGTCCACCGCTACCCACGCCCGAATTGGGAACAGGAACTGAAAAATATTTATGACAGCTATCCCGGTTTAAGCGTGGTTTTCACCGGTTCGTCACTACTCCAGCTCAATAGTAAGGTCGCCGACCTGTCACGTCGTGTAGCAATTTATGAACTTCGAGGACTTTCCTTTAGGGAATATCTGAATTTTACAGGCGACTTCGGTCTTGAACCTTTCAGTCTGCATGATATTCTTACTAATCACCGTGCTCTGGCTTCAAGGGTAACTTCATCAATACGGGTTATCGGCGAATTTGAGAAATACCTGCAAAAAGGCTATTATCCTTTCTTTATGGATAGTTCTGAGTTCACTTATGCCCAGCGCGTTGAGCGCCTCGTATTGTCGGTTATAGACCTTGACATTCCTGCCGTGACAAGCATTGAATATGAGACTCAGCAAAAGCTGAAGAAGCTACTTGTGGTGCTTGCCGAGCAGGTGCCATTCGTACCGAATATGACCAATCTGTCAAGAGATGTCGAAGTTACCCGCAACCAGTTGATGAAGTTTTTCACATTGCTGAGTGAAGGAGCCATTCTACGTACTCTCATGGATCCGACTACACAGCCAAAACGAGCTTCTAAACCGGAAAAGATATTGTTCGACAATCCTTCGGTCATGCAGGCTCTCGGAATCATAAACAAAGTTGGCACAGTAAGAGAAAGTTTCGTAGGCTCGATGCTTAGTTATGCAGGGAAACTGTACGCAGCCAAAGAGGGCGACTTCCTGCTTGACCATACCTATCTCTTCGAGGTCGGAGGCAGAGGAAAGGGATTTTCCCAGATAGACGACAAACCAAACAGTTATGTCATAGCCGATAATATCGAAACAGGATTTGGCAACAAGATCCCGATATGGCTGTTAGGCTTCCTTTACTAAAGCCCGCGTCCTTTCTTCTTTTTCTTCTTACGCGCACGACGTGCGAAGGCTTCTTCCGCAGGGTCGTTGAACCAAAGATGAAGGGCATTGGCAGAAAACTCCCTGCCCAGACGGGAACCGTTGAGCGAAACATGATTGTTATGGTCAACGTATGTAACTCCATACAATCTGCCGTCATCATTATACCGGAGCACGAGGTGGATGCCTTTCTCTTTGAGTTTCGCAATGAAGTCGTCCTTTCCGGTGGATGCCGCCATTGCTTCCGATACCAATCGTCTTGTCGGCTTGATGTCGATTTTTTCCTTGTCGCGCTCAAATTTATTCTCGATGGCTGTTCTGCTTGCAAACTTGCCAAGGCGCGAGGCTTTCAGAGGTGTGGCTATGGTAGTGCCGTTGTCATCGGTGACGAAGTAGACCAGCCCATGATATTCGCGGCCATTGACTTTGCCGTCGGTTAAACCTCAATATTTTTCATAACAAAGAGAGAAGCGGCTCAGGCTGTTCCTTCCTCTTCATCCCGACTTTGGCAGGTCAGTTTTTTTTGTTTTTGTTCACTGCAAAATTAACACATCCTTCATTGCCGTCCCAAATTTTATGAGAAGAATTCGTAGGGGAAGAGTACTGGGAAGACCATTATACCCAGCCTTTTGAGGGATGTGGTCTCATTCAAATTAGAACGCCACTCGGCATTTTGATTCAACATTCAAAATTCAAAATTAGACAAAAGTGTGGCTTCGGGGGTGACAGCGAGGCGGGCGGGGACGTTGAGCACGAGGGGTAGATTGTCGGGGGTATGGCCGGCTGGGAAACCGTAGACAACGGGGATGGCTCTTTCCGGCTTTTCGAGACCGGCTTCTCTCATCAGCGAGGTGAGCATCAGCTCCATGTCGGCGTAGTCGCGATCGGCACGGTATTCGGTGAAGTGGCCGAAGATGATTCCCTTCAGTTTGCCGAGCGTACCGGCGAGCATCAGCCTTCTCATCATGCGTTCCACGGCGTAGATGGCTTCGCCTATGTCCTCAAGCACGAGGATGATATCCTCGTTATCGGCGCGGGCGAACACATCAAATGGCGTGGCTACCAGATCGTTGAGTACGGCGAGGTTGCCGCCTACAAGTATCCCTTCGGCGGTGCCTGGGATATTTTCTTCCTCGTGGGGGGCAAAATATTCGGGAATCTGCGATGTGCGCAGGATGCGGAGCAGAGCCTGGGTGCAGTAGTCGTCGGCGGGGGATGTGGCGATATGTTTGGCCATTGGGCCGTGGATTGATGCCACTCCGGCGCGTCCCATCATGGCATGGAGAGCTGAGATGTCGGAAAACCCGATCATCCATTTGGCATTTTCGCGGAGGAATTCAGGCTCGAATTTGTCGATGAGCCTTGCGCAGCCGTAACCTCCTCTTGCGCAGAGTATTGCCTTGATTTCAGGGTCGGCGAAGGCGGAGGTTAGTTCGGCGAGGCGCGTGGCGAAGGGGGCGGAGTAGGAGCCTTCGGCGATATCTCCGAGCGCAGAGGGGAACACCCTGACGTTGAATCCTTCGGCGAGGAGGCGCGCTTCGGCGCCGCGCACGAATTCGGGATTGACGCGGGTGGCAGGCGCGAGGATGGCGATGGTGTCGCCATTCTGAAGAGAATCAGGTATAATCATCTTTTTGATTGATGATTTATGATTTATGATAGATGATTGATGATTTGGGATTCCTATTAGAAGCTGGCTACGTTGATGCCGGCGGCGCGGACGCGCTCTGCAATGCGCTGCAACTCTTCGTGGCTCACTTTTTCGAGGTGCTCCTCCGGGGTGGAGCGGTCGAGGCTATAGAGCATCACTTCCTTGGGGCGAATCTTCATGTATGCCTCAATCAGGGCATTGATCTCCTCGTCGGTGGTGTTGTCGATATGCACGCCGTTGTGCTCGCCGCGCAGGAGCATGGTCTGGATGATGCCTGTGTCGCCAAACTGGCGGAGATTGTCCACAACGCGCTCCACTGTGAATCCGGCGGAGTTGGGGCGGTCGATGGTGCGCATTGTGGATTCGATGGCGGAGTCGAGTTTGAGGATGTTATTGTCGACGCGTTTGAGGGCTTCGGCCACGCGGGGGTCGTCGATTCGGGTGGAATTGGTGAGCACCGAGATCTTTGCTTCGGGGAAATACTTGTCGCGCAGGCGTATGGTGGCATCGACCACCTCGGGAAACTGCGGGTGGAGTGTCGGTTCGCCATTGCCGGAGAAGGTGATAACGTCGAGGGTTTCCCCTTTGCTGCGCATGTCGCTGAGTTTGGCCTCGAGGTCGTGCTCGGTCTGGGCGAGGGTGGGGAGGCCGCTCTCGCCTCGGCCCTGGGCGTTATATCCGGCCTCGCAGTAGAGGCAGTCGAATGAGCATACTTTGCCGTCGTTGGGCATGAGGTTGACGCCTAAGGAGGTGCCGAGCCTGCGGCTGTGGATAGGCCCGAATATGGTGGAATGAAATAATACGGTCTGGTCTTTTCCCATGGTATGTTAATTTTCGTACATTTTGTCGATGATGGCGGCGTAGTTGCGGGCCACTATGGGGCGGCGCACTTTCATCGTGTTGGTCACTTCGCCGTTCATGATGGAGAAATGGTGGGGCAGGAGGGTGATGCGCTTGATCTTCTCGAATTCGGCGATGTCGGTCTGGTAACGGTTGATCTCGCTCATGATGAATTCCACCACGCGGCTGTCGGCGCAAAGCTGGCGGGAGTCGTCGGTGTCAATTCCTTTTGCGGCGGCCCAGCGGCGGAGTTGGGAGAGGTTGGGCACCACAAGCGCTGTTACGAATTTTCGCTGGTCGCCGATTACGGCCACTTCATCGATATATTTGTTTTCGGCCAGTCGGCTCTCCATCATCTGCGGAGCGATATATTTGCCGTTGGATGTTTTGAAGAGGTCCTTGACTCGTTCGGTAAGCACGAGCGCGCCCGAGGGCATGAGGTATCCGGCGTCGCCGGTGCGGAAGAAGCCGTCGTCGGTGAAAGCGGCGGTGTTGGCATCGGGGTTTTTGTAATAGCCCGGAGTCACGGTGTCGCCCTTCACGAGAATCTCGCCGTTTGAGTCGATGCGCACCTTGACGTGGGGGAGGGGAACGCCCACGGTGCCAATCTCATAACCCACCTGCGGGAAACAGCTCACAGTGGCGGTGGTCTCGCTGAGGCCGTAGCCGATAATCACGTCAATGCCCACGGAGCGCATGAACTCGCAGATGGTGTCGCTAAGCGGAGCTCCGGCCGTGGGGAAGAAATTCGGGTTGGGGATGCCGATGGCATAGCGGAGCTTGCGGAAGAGGCGCTTGTCGTAGAAATCATACCGGAGGGCAAGGAGGCGCGGCACCGGGCGCCCGGTGCGCACATAGTCGAGGTTGCGGCGATGGCCTATGTGGAGCGCGCGCTTCACGAGCCAGCGCTGCATCGGCTTCATGCCCGCAATCTTCTCCTTCACCTGGGTATAAACCTTTTCCCAAAAGCGAGGCACGCAGCACATCACATTGGGTTGCACCTCATGGATGGTGTCGGCAATGAGGCGCGGATCGTAATTCACGGCGATAGCCACTCCGCGCGTGATGCAGAAGAAGCTCCAGGCCTTCTCGAGGATATGGCTCATCGGCAGGAACGCCATGGATAGGTCCTTGTCGGAGATGCTCTTTAGGATGGCGAGGTGGGCGGCGATGGCGGTGTCGTAGTTGCGGTGGGTGATCACTACGCCTTTGGGTTCGCCGGTGGTGCCGGAGGTATAGATGAGGGTAGCCATGTCGTCGGGGAGGCCTCGCTTGGCACGCTCCTCCACTTCGCGACGGGTGTTGTCGTCGGCCTCCATGCCGAGGCGCACGAAATCGTCCCAGAAGATGGTCACGTTGTCGTCGGGCTCAAGTTCCAGGCCGTCGTTCTTGTATACCACGATGCGGTTCACGTTCTTATGGCGCTTCCAGTAGGAATAAGCCATCGGATACTGGTGCTTGTCGCCCACGAAAATCACCTTCGGAGTGCCGTTGCCGATTATGAAATCGAACTGCGCCTGCACCGAACTTGCGTAGATCGGGATGGCGGCCACACGGTTGCGGAAGGCGCCGAACTCGGTGATAAGGATCTGCGGTGTGTTTGGGGAGCAGATGGCGATGGTGTCCTTCTCCGCGAGGCCCAGACGTGCCAGAGCATTTGCGGCCACGCCCACTTGCGCGGCAAACTCATCCCAGCTCGTGGAGAGCCATTCACCATCCTTGCGCCAGCAGAAGCGGTAGGCCTCGCGTCCGGCGTATTTCTTTGCGTTTTCAGCAATTATTTCGACAAGTCTATTCATTCGTTGAAGCTTTTGTCCCCATCCCTTCCGCGGTTATATTCCTCCTTAATAATATAGGAGCCGTTATAAGATATACGCGGAAATCTGCAAAAAGTTGCATATGCGGCGTAATTGTCTTATCTTTGCCTTTTGGAAAAAGATTAAACTCCCAACAAATCAGGGAGTCTAAGACCCCATCCCACAAAAAATGTTAACGCAGGGGTCGCAGATGAGGTGCAGCTGCGAGACAGGCGTAATTTCAAGATGGGGCATAAATTAAAAGTTTTAACAAATGACCTCTTTCACAATAAAAATTAGGTAGGTTCGACCGCTTTTTGCGCATCTCAGCCAAGTCTCATCGGTCACGATGCCCGCATCGCTCCCTCTTCAACTTGCTGAGCTGCATCAAAAATCGGTCGCCCCTGCATTAACATTTTTTATGGGATGGGGTCTAAGAATTAGAACAATAGGCAGTATAGATCCTATAAGCCCTATAGGCACTATAAGAAAATTCAAAAAGAATAGCGATATGAAGAAATTACTGGCCCTGATGCTTTCCTTCGGCGTGGCGCTCGGCGCAGCCGCCCAGACTGTGGCAGCCTCCTTCCCCGGCGGCAAAGCGGCCGAACAGGAATATATCACCAAGAATCTGCAATATCCTCCCATGGCCAAGGAAAATGGCGTGGAGGGTGTAGTCACAGTGATTTTCTCCGTCAAGCCCGACGGCTCGATAGGCAACATCAAGATCAAGCGCATGGTGGATCCCGACCTCGAGCAGGAGTCGATCCGCCTGGTGAAAAATATGCCGAAATGGCAGCCTGCCACCGACAACGGCACGCCCGTGGAGAGCAGCGCCACAGTTGACGTCACCTTCACACTCTGATGTCCGGACGCCTGCTGGATTCGCAGAAAATCCCTACAGTCAGCGTGATAGTGCCCGTATACAATGCGGAGCGCTATCTTGTGTCGTGTCTCGACTCCATTGCAGCGCAGAGCTATCCCTCGCTTGAGGTGATTCTTGTGGATGACGGATCTCCGGATTCGAGCGGCGCCATCTGCGACCGTTATGCCGAAGGCCATGAGTGCTGGCGCGTGATTCATAAGAAGAACGGCGGCATGTCCGATGCCCGAAATGCCGGAATCGAGGTATGCACCGGAGAACGACTCTTCTTCATCGACGCCGACGACGCCATTCACCCCGATGCCATCTCCACACTATCCGCGCTGATGGATTCCTCCGGAGTGCCGCTTGCCATCGGTTCATTTTCTCGCGAGCCGCTGCCCGCACAACCGCTTCCCAATGATGTTGAAACGCATTTATGGGACGCGGAAACAGCCATGGAGAAGGCATTCTATCAGGAATATCTGATAAATGCCGTGTGGAATGTGCTTTATTCCAGAGACCTCTGGAGCGATGATATGCGTTTCCAAGAAGGGATTGCATATGAGGATCTTGACATCTTCTACAGACTTTTCGAGAGAGCCGGAAGGGTGGCATATACATCGGCCGAGACATATTATTACCGTCCGACACCGGGAAGCGTTGTCAACACATTGTCGGAGATGCGTTTCGATGTGCTGGATGTCGCTGACAGGATAGTGCGGTTTGCCGAGGAGCGCTATCCGTCGCTTCTTCCGGCTGCCCGTTCGCGCAGTTTCAGCGCTCATTACAACATGCTGCTGCTCATCATCGCCAACGGCCTCGACTATCCCGTGCAGAAGGAGCGCTGCCTCAGCGCGATACGCAGGATGCGGCTTGCCGAACTGCGCGACCCGAAAGTGCGATTGAAGAATAGGATCGGCGCGCTGGCATCATATTTCGGAACAAGAGTGATGAGGATGCTTGGCAAAGGCTATCGGCTGGATTGAAGATTGGCATTCAAAATTCAACATTACAATGAGGGTTCTGACGCTTGACAGAGAGAGATTCCGGGAAGAGTGCCGGCGGCTGGCGGAGATGGTGGCCGCCTCGGGATGCATGCCTCGGCTCGTGGTGGGAATCGCCACGGGGGGCGTCGTCGTGATGCAGTCGATGAAGCCTGTCCTCAATGACTTGCTTGCGGTTAAGCCCTCATATTTCGAAATCTCATCGCGCCGCCCGGGCACGGAGGTCAAGGAGCAGCGTCTGAAGGGACTGATCCGCCGCCTGCCGCGGCCAGTGGCCAATCTGCTCCGGATTATGGAACATGTCGCCGGTTCGCTGCGGAGGGTTCGTCCTCCGAGAAGGGTAGTGGTGCCGGATGGACTCGTTGCCGCACTTCGCAGCGTGGAAAAGGGGGCGCAAGTGTTGGTTGTGGATGATGCTCTCGACAGCGGCGCCACTATGAGGGATGTGGTTGATTCCCTGCATGCTGTGCGTGGCGACATAGACATCCGCACTGCCGTGATTGCCTCAACCCGCGGTCGCCAGGCCGTTAAAGCCGACTTTTCTCTCTGCGGCAAGAACACGCTAATCCGATTCCCATGGAGCCTCGACGCATAAATACCAACGCTTCAGAGGAACGCCTGAATCCCGAGCCCTCAGAGATTCGCGTGATAGCAGACCTCGACGGCACGCTGAGCCGTGTGAACACATTCACCCTCTTCGTGAAGGAATTTTTCCGGGGCATCCCGAAGGCCCGCTTGCCGCTTGGAGGGATTGTGGTGCTCAGGAAACTGCGAGTAATCACACATTGGGAGGCCAAACGCCGCATCCTCAGCCTGTTTGAACGATATGGCTCGGAGAAAATCATAGAGGTCACGATAGAAAAAATCTTGCGCAATCTCAACCCGGAGGTAGAGAAGGCCGTGCGTGATAATCCCCGCGCAATGCTTGCCACAGCCGCCCCGGCGCTCTATGCCAATCCGCTTGCCCTGCGCATCGGCATCCCCTACGCCGTGGCCACCCCCGACGCAGGCCCTGAATGCAAGGGGGAGGAGAAAGTGCGCAGAATCCGTCAGCTTGGTGTGCCATTCACCGGCGACACCCTGGTATTCACCGACCATGATGACGACCTGCCGCTGATGCGGGCTAATGCCTGTGGCACCAATATCATGATAAAAAATGAGTGAAATAGGCCAAAAAAGTCTGATTTTCACCCAGTGAAATATACAATTGGAGCGATAAATAACGTTAATAAAACATGCGTAACATATTCCTTGTAATAGCGGCCTGTGCCGCGCTCTTGCTGCCGCATGCCCCTTATGCCGTGGCAGCCGGGCCTGCGTCCACGGATGCCTGGAAGATCTACTCCAATGTCTATGCCTATCCCCATCGCATCATGGAGGGAAAGTCGCGCACTTTCTTCTATGCGCTTCAGCATATCTACCGCCCCGAATGGTCATATCTTTTCGATGAACCGGCCGGGGCTGTTTTCGTATATGACAGCCACAATGCCGCAGCCGGATTCCAGCCCCTTGTGCAGCTGGCCGACCTGCACCGCGGCATGATGATTTTCTGCAATTACAATCCAGTCACCGACGTGCTTGTCACGGCCTATGCCGATGGCGTTGTGGATATCATCGATTCCGACTGGAACGTGACCCATATCGATGCACTCGCCGACCGCACCCTCCCCGTGGAGAAGAAAATCAACAACATCACCTTCGACATATCCGGTTCCGACATATGGGTAAGCACCGGCTCGGGCTTCGTGCATATCGACGGCGCCACCAAAAAAGTGTTGGAGGCCTCCTCCTTCGGGATGAATTTCAATTCCATCTGCAAGGTGGGGCAGCGGGTTGTGGCAATCGCCGACAATCTCATCTACCATGTGGAGCCGGGCGCCGACCTCGCATTAAAGGCGAGTTTCAAGACCACCGGCCTCTCCGTGGGCTATAATCCGAACATGCTGATGCCGCTCGACGACAATAACGTGGCATTCGTGCGCAATGGCAAGACCGGTTATTCCAACATATCCATGCTGCGATATACGGATGGGAGATGGCGCACAGTGCCCGTATACGACACGGCAGGCAATGAGAGCCTTTCGAGCCTGATTGCCAACGAGCAGCCCACCAACAATCTCGAGAACTCAGGGGTGATGACCCGCGACGGCTATCTCTTCCCCTCTTCGAAATATGTGTATCATCTGTCGCGCACGGTTCCTGCCGGCGGCACTCCTGCAGTGACCGCGCGCCCGCTCCCCACGGGAGTGCGTCCTGTGATGGCTACATACAATGGCACCGACTTCTGGGCTGTGAAGTCGTGGGCCAATCTGAGCCGCCTCAAATCGTCGGGCGCCGATGCCTCCGCCACCTGGAGCGAGACGCAGACGCTGCGCCCCGAGGCTCCCCGCGCTTCAAGAAACTCCCATTTCACATATTCCCCCGCAGCCGGACTCCTCTACAGCAACGGAGGATACGGCAACAATTTCGTCTCCGACCTCAACGACCCGCTCCTCCTCTCGGCATATCGCAACGGCAAATGGAGCGACCTCTCGTCGATATATAATCGTCCCGACTTCGCCACAGGCGACCTTTCCGCCGCCTACGACAAGGTGGCCAGCGCCTATCCCACCCGCGACCCGCTGGGGATTGTGGCCGACCCGGTTTTTACCGACTATGTGTTCCTCGGTTCGCGATGGGACGGCATCACGGTGATCAATGTGAAGAATCCGAAGGCCACGGCTCTGCGCTTCGCGTCGACAAATAATACCACTGCCTCTCTGCCGGGTTTCAAGGCCTTCCCCTACAAGAGCAATTGGAACACGTATTGCGCCGCCCATCCCGGCGGATTCGACAATGACGGCACCTTCTGGGCCTTCATGGAAATCACGCATACCACCTCCCCCACGCAGGGACGCAGCACACTCCACTACTGGACCGCCGAGCAGCGCCGTGCCTGCCTCGAGACCGGCGACATATCCAAGGCCGGAGAGTTCGGTACAATCATCCTTGACATAAACCAGCAGGGCAACTCCGTGATGAAGTGTCTGCCCCTACGCCATCCCAATAACGCCAATAAGGTGGTGCTTTCCATTGCGCCCAATAGCCTCGTGTATATCCTCGACCACAAGGGAACTCTTGACGACACTTCCGACGATGAGTTGACTCTCGTAGGCAATACCCTTGTCTCTGCGGAGGGTGGCTCCAACACCTGGAATGGCGTGCGCGACATGGTGGAGGATCCCAACACGGGCGAAGTGCTTGTGGCCCATCTCGCCGGAATCGGCGTGTTCAATCCCTCCGACAAGCCCCTGTCGTCAGGTTTTCCCGGCTATGAGCTCTCCTATGGCAGCGGTCTTGCCCAGACGAGCGCCAGCTTCTTCTCCACCGTGCGCGACCTCTGCTACGACACCTACGGACGCCTCTGGATAGCCACCTCTTCCGACGGCTTCTACGGCATCTCCGCCGACCGCTCGCATATTGTGGCCAAATACACCACCGAGAATTCCCCCCTTCCCTCCGACTGCATCTGGTCGCTGGGCTGGGATCCGGAGTCGCAGCGCATCTTCGCCTCCACGCAAAATGGCATCGCGTCGGTGCATGTGGGCGCGGCCGGCGTCGCCATGGAATTGCGCCACCTTGTGGCCTCCCCCGACACTGTCTCCTCCGACTATCCCGGCACCGTGGCCATCTACAATGTGGAACCCGGCACCACCCTATCCGTGTATGACCGCAACGACCGCCCGGTGGCTACCCTCCCTCTCCCCGCCGACGGAATCACCTACTGGGACCTCCTTGACTCCGACGGCCATCATGTGCCAGCAGGAGTATACAGAATCCTCAACCCCAACGACCACACTGACCGCCTCCTCATCACAGTGTCGCATTAATATAAAATAAGAATCTTCCTTACCGTATCATATGTTCAGTCCGGAATTTTATTATAGTGTTGTAGGTTTTATGGCTGTGATGGCCGTCATGGTCTTCATCGCGCTGCATCGCCTCACCGCCGGCTACGGCATGATGTATAACTCCAAATGGGGCCCATCTATCGGCAACCGCGCCGGATGGATCATCATGGAATCGCCCGCATTCATCGCAATGCTCCTCTTCTGGCTCCTCAGCCCCCGACGCCTGGAGCCGGCCCTCATAGTGATGACCTCCATCTTCCTCATCCATTATTTCCAGCGCTCTTTCATATTCCCCTTCCTTATCCGCGGAAAGAACAAGATGCCCTGGGCAATAATCCTGATGGGAGCCGTATTCAATGTGATAAACACATATATGATAGGAGGATGGTTCTTCTATGTCTCTCCCGAAAACGCTTATCCGGTGTCGTGGCTTGGCAGCCCGCTTTTCATCCTTGGCACGGTGGTATTCCTGATAGGCATGGCCATCAACCTGCAGTCGGACTATATCATCCGCCATCTGCGCAAGCCTGGCGACACCGCCCACCATATCCCGCGCGGCGGAATGTACCGCTACGTGACTTCCGCCAATTACTTCGGCGAACTGGTGGAATGGGTCGGTTTTGCAATCCTGAGCTGGAGCGTGGGAGCCGCTGTGTTCGCGCTCTTCACGTTTGCCAACCTTGCTCCGCGCGCCATCAAAATCCACCGCAGATACGAACAGGAATTCGGCGAAGACTATAAGCGTCTTCACCGTCATTATATAATACCTTTCATCTATTAAGTATGACACCGAAATTATTTAATGTATTGATTAGTCAACGCATCTTTTGGCGTCTTTTCGGCGCTTTGTGCGACTCCGCTCAGTCACGATGCCCGCATCGCTCCTTCTCGGACTCACACAAATCACTCGAAAATACACTCAAAATATGCATTAACTAATTTGCGGGTCATACTTAGAAATCATTTCTTTGATTCCCGGCTTACACCTATATCCATGAAACTTTTCACATCCGCCAAGATAGGCCCGGTAGAATTGCGCAACCGCACGATACGCAGTGCCGCATTCGAGGGCATGGGCCGCGACAACGGTCCCACAGAGATGTTACGCGATTATCATTGGAGCGTGGCCGAGGGCGGCGTGGGGATGACCACGCTTGCCTACGCCGGCATATGCCGTTCGGCACTCTCTTTCCCCACCCAGCTCTGGCTTCGCCCCGAGATTGTGCCCGGCCTGCGCGAAATCACCGACGGCATCCACGAGCGTGGCGCCAAGGCTTCCATCCAGATAGGCCATTGCGGCAATATGACCCACCGCTCCACAGCCGGTGGCACTCCGGTGGGGGCTTGCACCGGCTTCAACCTCTACAGCCCGACCTTTGTGCGGGGTCTGCGCGAGGATGAGCTCCGCGAGATTGCCCGCAATTTCGGCGACGCAGTGCGCACGGCCCGCGACGCCGGCTTCGACTGCGTGGAGGTACATGCCGGCCACGGCTATCTCATCTCCCAGTTCCTTTCCCCCTATACCAACCGTCGCCGCGACCGTTTCGGCGGTTCGCTTGAGCAGAGGATGACGTTGATGCACATGTGCCTCGACGAGGTGATGAAGGCGGCCGAGAGCGACATGGGCGTGCTGGTGAAGACTAATATGCGCGACGGATTCAAGGGAGGGCTCGAGATTGACGACTGCCTCACTGTGGCGCGCGAGATCGAGCGTCACGGCGTGCATGGCATCGTGCTCTCCGGCGGCTTTGTGAGCAAAGCGCCGATGTATGTGATGCGCGGACAGATGCCCATCTATTCAATGACATATTATATGAAGCAGTGGTGGCTGAAATATGGCGTGAGAATGGTGGGCAAGTACATGATTCCCACGGTGCCCTTCAAGCCTCTCTATTTCCTCGAAGACGCGAGGCTGTTCCGCCGCGAGCTGTCGTTGCCGCTGGTATATGTTGGCGGCGTGATCGACAGGGCAGGGGCCGACCGCGTGCTCGACGACGAGGACTTTGACTTCATACAGATGGGACGCGCGCTCCTCAATGAGCCAGACTTTGTCAACAAGATGCGCGCCGAGGAGGGAAACCACCGCTGTGGCTGCGACCATGTGAATTACTGCATAGCACGGATGTATTCGCGCGAGATGGCCTGCCACAAGCGCTGCACCGACCTCCCGCCCCGCATCCGGCGCGAAATCGAATCCATCAAAAAGAAAGGGTAGGCCGGAAGCCGGGCCGGAAGTCGGCTGCTGTTTAATTTGGGAACCGAGCCGGAAGCCGGCTGCTCATTAATTGGCTGAGTTGGAAGGTTGAAATTCTGGCCCTCCGGTTGTGACGTCGAAGATTGCGTGTCTCCGGCCCAGGGTCGGTGAGGCCGTGCGCCGAAGCAGAAAGTGAGGCTGTACGCCGAAGCAATAAAGCAAACAATCCTGGCATTAAGAGCGTTCATATTTATGAAAAACACAAATACCAAATGCTATGGATTATAATGATGTGATCAACGCGGCACCGGTGGTGCTCGTGGAATTTTATGCCTCCCAATCCCCGGCAGCAACGGCCCAGGTATCGGCAACCTCATCCTCCATCTCTTCTTCCAAATGAAGAGAGCCTTCAAAAAGATGAAAGCCCTTCAAAAGAAGAGAGCCCTTGAAAAGAAGAGAGTCCTTCAATCCGTTAAGTTTTTCGCAATTTAATTGAGTCTGCTCCGACAACTCACGGGGCAGAGCGGATGGCCGCTTTCTGGATGGCCGCTTTCTGGATGGCTGCTTTCAGGATTTGGCTGGTTCGGGTGGGAATTTTTTTTATTTTTGGGATTTTATTGCTTTTGATTGAAATTTTTTTTAAATTTGCAACGTATTTGCGCTTACCCTTAAAATGCATTGCTTTCATGAACTCCGATGCGACTTCCTAAATTTTAACCCTACGCATCGTCAAAGTTTCATCCGACATTCATTAAACCCCTTATTGCAACGCAATTACGGCTACGCGTGATTATCCTCTCCGGGAGATTCTTTGATTCCTCCTCTGGAAAGTTTGCTGCTTGTTTCAGATCGCTGTATTCACGGCTGAGATGCTTCCGATAGTGAAAAAATCTTAAGATGTGAATGCTCCTAATCAAAAAAAACAGGGCATTATTGTTAATAGAAAAGATAAACATAAAGAATATTAACTAACATAAATCAAAAGAATTATGAAAAAATTCTACACACTCGCACTCGCTGCCATCGCAGCGCTTTCCGTAAACGCTCAGAGCCTCTACATGGTAGGCGACGGTGAAGGTCTTGGCTGGGATCCCGAGAATCCCCTCGAGGCTGCTCTCGCCGACGGTAGCTACACTTTCGAAGTTAAGGAACTTGCCAAGTTCAAAATCTCCACTGAGAAAGGTGGCTGGGATGATGCCTTCAACCCCAATGGCGTGAACATCATGCTCACAAAAGACAACCTTGGTCAGGAGATCGATGTAACAAAGGGTGCTTCTGCCGACATCGCAACTCCCTGGGTAGGCGATTACAAAATCGTAATCAATGCTGACCTTACAAAGGCAGTTGTTACCACAACTACCCCCGCTCCCGAAGGTCCTACCGTTATCTATTTCCGTGGTGATATGAACAACTGGGGTAATGACGACGCAGAACAGGGCATCGTAGGCGCTGAGGAACTCGCTAAATGGCAGTTCACATTCGTCAGCACCGACGAGCAGGGCGACCACTACACATTCACTTGCAAGGATGGCCAGATGATTGAAGCCGGTCAGTCATTCAAGATTGCCGATGCAAAGTGGGCAAAAGTCAACTATTCCGCCGGCACAGAGATCGCACTTGACGACGTTTCCCTCTGGAAAGCTGGTATTCAGGAAAACACCACACTTGCTGAAGACTGGAACGGCACCTGCACAATCATCGTGCCCGCCGATCCTACACTTGATGCACCTGTAATGTTCACAAATGAAAACAGTGGCGACGGCGTTGAGAGCATTGAGGCTGACAACAATGCGGCTCCCGTTTACTACAACCTCCAGGGTGTTCGCGTAGCCAACGCTGAGAATGGCCTCTTCATCGTCAAGAAAGGCAATAAGGTAAGCAAAGTTTTCGTGAAATAATTGCAGCCATTTCCTGTTCGCGTATCGCGAACAAATGAAGCATTATGGAGCGGACCGACATCGGTTCGCTCCTTTTTGCATTTATTAACGACGTTTTAACATTTTTATATGCAATATGTGCAATTTATCGCTCGTTTAGGATATGCTAATGCAAAAGAATGCCCCGGAGCAATTGTCATATATCAATTATCAGACATCATATATCAATTCTAAATTATTAATTCAACAATAATTCAAAATTCAACATTATCAAAGTAATCTCATCAACTGAAAATGCATACGCTTTCATACTTTTTTCATGACTTAGATATGTTTCAACAAGCCTTGGTCTAACAAGACTGCGATCCAGACAGGAGGCAGACATCTGAGGTTCATTCCGTTCCGAGAGATACTGTCGCCCGGCGCAAGCAACGATGAAAAACTTAATTGTCTAAATTTTGGGTTATATACATTAGTAATTTCTATCGTCTCGCCTCGGATTGCAAATTGCCTAAGGAGCGCATTGGTTGCAGCGCCGAAAGCATGATCCGAGGCAGGAAGAAAACGGACGTCGCGAGACGCCCGTTTTTTTATTGAGTCATTGTGCACATGTCAGTGTCAGTGATTTTTTTGTTAAGACCCCATCCCACAAAAAATGTTAACGCAGGGGTCGCAGATGTGCCTCATA
>CAJLTZ010000056.1 GCA_905209725.1 uncultured Muribaculaceae bacterium | reverse complement strand
CCTCGAAAATACGCCGCCCCTGCGTTAACATTTTTTGTGGGATGGGGTCTTAATCTGTTTCTTGAAAATCAACATTCATATAGTCGATGAACCAACTGCAAAATTACAACCCCATTAAAAATTTTTCAAAAAATTTTACATTAGCCCATAATTACGGTCAAAACTATGAGTGCTTGAAATTCGTTTAAAAGTTAGCATAAACTAAGAAATATCAACGTTATGAAAAATAAAGAGATTGTTACACTGATAAAGGAATGTAGTTTCGACGAACTCAATGAGGAGGACCGCCGTCTTGTGGAGAGCGCCAAGGAGATGACCCGCACAAGTTACGCTCCCTATTCAAAATTCCATGTAGGTGCTGCCATCCTTATGGCAAATGGGGAGATAGTGCGTGGCAGCAACCAGGAAAACGCCGCCTTCTCATCGGGCACCTGCGCCGAACGCACAGCCTGCTTCCAGGCCAGCGCCCTGCATCCCGGAGTGCCTATGAAAAAGATAGCCATCGCTGCCTGGACGAATGCCAATGCCCCCAAGGACGCCACCTGGGAGGAGTGTTTCCAGGACAATCCCATCAGTCCTTGCGGCGCCTGCCGCCAGGCCCTGCTTGAATACGAAGCTAAATATGGCCCGATGGAGGTGATTCTCTACGGCCGCGACCATATATCCATCCTCCCTTCCGTAGCATCCCTCCTCCCCCTCTGCTTCACGGAATTCTAACGGCCCGCGCACAATACTCCGCTTCGCTCCGTATTGTACGCGGTTTATATGCAGTGAAGTCGCTCCGCTACTTTAAGATATCTATTTTGGCCGGTGAGGCTGTTCTAAAACTTTTAAAAAAAAATTATGAAAAAGAATCTACTTAAAAGCATATTTTTAGCAATGGTGGCTATCATTGCATCCACTGCGTTCACTTCCTGCGACGATGACCCCTGGGACGACGGCTATCCTCCCTATGGCTGGGACACCTTCAACGACTATCGCCTCAACGGCTATTGGGAGCTTGTGCAATACAACAGCTACAATGTAGAGCCCGGAGCCCGCAACTGGCTATATTTCAACGGCGGGTCGCGCGGATACTACTTCTATTTCGACAATGGCCGCCGCTGCACCGAGCGTCTCAACTACTGGAGTCAGGAGTCTAACACCGGCACGTCGCGCTATCAAATCAACATAGAATATGAGTATTCGTCGCCTCTGACGTGCAACTACTGGTTTAAGGATGGCAACAACACCCTCTTCCTGCAATGGCGCACGGGCAATGGAAGCGTGGAGCAATATGTCTACGACCGCGTGAACTCCGCTCCCTGGTAAACTCTCCGTACATGCCTGCGGGCTCCGCTTTGCACGGCTTCAAAAAAATTGCTAACTTTGCAAACGGATTTGTAATGCAGCCGCTAAAAACCAACTGCTGTGTAAATCCACAAGTCAGCAACCACAAAATAGAATAGAAATGTCATTAAAATGTGGAATCGTGGGCTTGCCCAATGTGGGAAAGTCCACTCTTTTCAATTGCCTGAGCAATGCGAAAGCGCAGTCGGCAAATTTTCCATTCTGCACAATAGAGCCCAATGTGGGCGTGATATCCGTACCCGACGACCGACTTACCCGTCTTGTGGAACTTTGCAATCCACGCTCCGTGGTGCCCGCCACGGTGGAGATTGTCGACATCGCAGGTCTGGTGAAGGGTGCCTCCAAGGGTGAGGGCCTCGGCAATAAATTTCTCGCCAATATCCGCGAAACGGATGCCATTCTGCATGTGCTCCGCTGTTTTGACGACGACAACATCACCCATGTTGACGGCAGCGTTGACCCGGTGCGCGATATGGAAGTAATCAATTACGAACTTCAGCTCAAGGACCTCGAGACAGTGGAGGCACGCCTTGCCAAAACAGAGAAGGCAGCCAAGGCCGGCGCCGACAAGACGGCAAAGATGCAGCTCGAGGTGCTCAATGAATATAAGTCGGCTCTCGAACAGGGAAAGGCAGCCCGCACAGTGCAGTTTGAGGATAAGGAGCGCCAGAAATTCTCCCGTGAACTCTTCCTGCTCACCTCAAAGCCTGTGATGTATATCTGCAATGTCGACGATGCCTCGGCTGTGGATGGCAATAAATATGTGGAGGCAGTGCGTGAAGCAGTGAAGGATGAGGGCGCACAGATACTCATAGTGGCCGCACGTACCGAAAGCGAGATAGCCGAACTCGACACATATGAGGAGCGCCAGGAATTTCTCAATGAAATGGGACTGGAGAAAAGCGGCGTGGACCGTCTGATACGGGCAGCCTACGCGCTGCTCGACCTGCAGACCTATTTCACGGCCGGCCCCGATGAGGTGAGGGCATGGACCTTCATCCGCGGCACAAAGGCTCCCCAGGCCGCCGGTATCATCCACTCCGACTTCGAGAAGGGTTTCATCCGCGCCGAAGTGATCAAATACGATGATTATGTGACGCTCGGTTCGGAATCGGCCGTGCGCGACGCAGGTAAAATGGGCGTGGAAGGCAAGGAATATATAGTGCAGGACGGCGACATCATGCACTTCCGCTTCAACGTGTAATTACAGAGAATCCACCACTTCGGGCGATTCCGAAGGTATGATCGGGATGCTCGGGTCGAAACTTTCGTCAGGACTCATTTCCTCGCCATCCTCCATCATCAGGCTGTCGCTCATATCAGTGGTATCGGTGGAGGGTTCGGCGTTCGGCTCATAATTGAAGATAGCCTCCTCAATCACGGAATCTTCCGTAACCTTCACGTCCTCGGCATTCGGGTCATAGTCGGCATTGGGATTAAGGTTGCCGCTATTGAGCGTGGTGATCATCATCAGAAGGCCGATAATGAAAAAGAGGAGACACACCACATATCCCATCACATCAATCCCCAGCAGTTTCGGCTGGGGATTATATTTTCCCCTGAAAGAAGATGCACGGCTTATAAGCGAGATAATAGGCAAAACAGAAGCCGCGCACCATATGCCTCCCAATATATAAAGCATCGAGAAGCCCACTTCAGGGCCGAGCAGACCCACAAGTCCGGCAAGCGCTCCTAATATGCCAAGGGTGAGGATGAACCATGTGAGAAGCGACCATAGGCATGTGGTCCATGTTTCCGCTCCCTGGAAATGTGCGTAGCGATGCACGAAGGGACGCAGAAAATATGTCTCGAAATATCCGTCATACACTGTGGACGGATCATATATATTCTTCAGATTCTTTATATCCTTTATCTTCATTTCCTATCATCTATCGGATTAGCCTTGAGGGCTTCATAGAAATGCCAAATTGCAATGGCAGCGGATGCCGCCACATTGAGGGAATGCTTCGTGCCCTCCTGTGGAATCTCGAGCACCACATCGCAACAGTCCACAATCCTCTGGTCCACACCCTCCACCTCATTGCCCACCACAAGCAGATACTTTTCCCCCTCCTGCGGATGCCAGCACTGCAGCGGCACGCTATTGTGGGTCTGTTCCAGACAGCACACCCTCCATCCTTCCTTCTGAAGCTGTAGCGTCCCGGCAAGGGAATCATCCACATGGCGCCATGCCACCGATTCTTCCGCGCCAAGGGCTGTCTTGCTTATCTCGGGATGCGGAGGACAACCGCTGATGCCTCCCAATATTATCTCCTTCACGGCAAAGGCATCGGAAGTGCGGAAAAGGGAGCCAACATTGTGCATCGACCTCACATTGTCGGCCATCACGCACAATGGCAGTTTCTCCATGCTGCGATACTGCTCCAGCGAACAGCGGGTGAGCTCCAATATATTTTTCTTTTTCCTTTCAGTCATCACGCTTCCTTTCCCCATCCATCCATTGCCTTCTCTCCTATCTTATGCCATGGAGAGCATCCGGCGGATGGGCACCACAGCCTTCTCAGCAATCTCCGGGTCAACTATAATCTCCGGCTTTTCATCGCGCAGCGCAGCCAGCACTTTCTCGAGAGTGTTAAGCTTCATGTATTCGCACATGTTGCACTGACATCCCGCCTCCTCCGGCGGAGCGGCGAGGAATGTTTTTCCGGGACATTTGCGGCGCAACTCGAAGAGAATACCACTTTCTGTGACCACAATATATTCCTTGGCGTCATCCTCACGGGCAAAATTGAGAAGGGCGGCGGTGCTGCCCACCTTGTCGGCAATGAGCTGCACAGGCTTGCGGCATTCAGGATGCACAAGCACCTTTGCTTCGGGGTGCTCACGCTTCATCTCAAGGATACGCTCCAAAGAGAAGCGGTCGTGCACATGGCATGCGCCCGGCCAGAGGAGCATGTCGCGCCCTGTCACCGTATTTATATATCCACCCAGGTTCTTGTCAGGGCCGAAGATTATCTTCTCATCCTTGGGAAGCTGCTCCACTATGGCACGTGCATTGCCCGAGGTGACCACGATGTCGGTAAGGGCTTTTACACGGGCGGTGGTGTTGACATAACTTATCACCGTGTGGTCGGGATGCTCCTTTACGAACTTCTCGAATTCATCGGCGTCGCAACTGTCGGCCAGCGAGCAACCTGCCTTCTCATCCGGCACCACCACCTTTTTGTCGGGGCAGAGGATTTTCGCCGTTTCTCCCATGAAATGCACGCCACACATCACTATCATCCGCGCATCCGTTTCCGCGGCCTTGCGGGCAAGCGCCAGCGAGTCGCCGATGAAGTCGGCTATCTCCTGGATTTCGTCGCGCTGATAGTAATGCGCCATGATCAGCGCATTCTTCTCCTTCTTCAGCCGGAGTATCTCTTCCTGCAATCTGCTCTTGCGGTCGTCAGCAGTGCTTTCCATTTTATTTTATTATGAGATTAAATTATTAAATAATTAAATTAAAACTAATCAACATCAATAAAGCCTGTAGAAAACCCCTAATAACTTTTTCCCATAAAATTTGGAAAAGTGAGTTATTGAAATCCGGACAGCCTTTATCTACAGGTATGAAAAATAGGAAATATTGATTTTCAAACCGATGCGATAGTTTGTCTACATGCTGTAGATAAGTGCAAAGTTAATAAATTCCTTGTTAATATAGGCCGGTTCGCTGTAGAAAAAGTGGTGAAAAGGGTAGAAAAGGGTGGTGATAAGTGGCTAAATAAAAAATGAACGGAAAATTTGGAAAAGCCATAAAAAATTGAGGTAAAAAGAATTAGCAGAAAATCAAGCGAATCCGTCATAACTTATCAATGACTTCCCGACATGAAATCCACAGTTTATTTACCGCTTATCTACAACTTATCAACAGGAGAAATATGCTGAAAAATTATGTTGTATAACATTATTTTTACAACATTTTTGGGTAGTGGTTCGTTTTAGTAATGTAGTTGGCGCTCAGAGGAGCGTCCCGGGTGCATTCCATATGCTTATCTGCGCCCTTGTTGAGTTTTTCAGTTATCTAAGTTTCACAGATGCCGGCCGGATGGTTATCATCTGGCAGGTGTCATAAAAATGAAGTAACTATGAAAAAGTTTTTTAAAAAGCTTGTGCTGGCATATTTTGAAGGCTGTGCACAGTGTTACAACAGCGAGCGTTGATTTCGCTGCATGACGATTATTTTTATCAAAACCCGAGACTGTATAGTAAAGATGATTTTACTTTACAGCCTCTAATTTTTTAGGGTTACTTCTTATTTACAATCTTACAGGATGAGATGGAAGCCGTCTTTTTGGAGAAACCGAGGCCAATAAGATAAATTGTACGGGAATCTGCAGCGAATTGATCTGCATAGCCCATCTTTTCAATTTGCCGCATTGCGAGGGTGGCGCTTCCGTTTACTTTAAGTTCAATTACATAGATATATTCTGACGTTCTTATAAGCATATCAATGAATCCACGGGAAGTGTTGTATTCTACATTTACATCCAGTCCGATAAGTGAAGCGATACAATAGAAAATAGTATGATAATAGTTTTCATACTTAGAAACATTGATTCTCAAATGTGACGGCACACCCGACAGATAAGTTTTCAGTCTGGCCACGAAGTCTGCCGGATTTCCGCGAAGCAGTGCCTCGCGCATCTTATTGATATCTGCACCCGCATAAGGCGTGGAAGGTATGTACAGATTAAGGACATTATTGAAGATTCCGCGTTCTATCTCGCGGTTCGGGTAGCCTAAGGTATAAAGTTGTGTAAAGGCGTCGTATTCCTTGATAGTAAGGTAGCCTGTTTGATAGAAAAGGGCCACGGGATCCGTCTGGTAGACGGAAAGATTCTCAAGAGTTTCTTTGGTGACCTGGGTGTTGTTGAGTTGTTTCAGGTCATAATCGGCGTTGCGCAAGGATTTGGACAATAATGTGGACATACCCGAAGCACACCAATAGGAGGCTATTTCGGAATTGTCAAGCGCATTCATCAGGCTGAAGGGATTGTAGATGTCCAGAAGCGACTTGGAAAAATGATAACCGTCGTAATTGAATTTCAACTGTCCGAACGCTTCTTCCACAGAACAACCCTCCTTTTCTGCAAGGCGTGTCACGCCGGATTTGAAATCCGAATGCAACTCATCTTCAGTGATGCCACATATTCCGGCATAGGCATCCAGGATAGTTATATCTTTAAGATTATTGAGTCCGCTGAACACTGACACCTTACCAAACTTGGTCACTCCTGTAAGCATACAGAACTGTATATGCTGTTCGGTCTTTTTCAGAACAGCATAAAAACCATGAAGTTGGTCGCGGTAATGGTCCTGCAATTTTTTATTATCGATTGAATCAGACAGAGGGCTGTCGTATTCATCCACCAAAACCACGACTTTCTTGCCGCTGACGTCGGCTACCGTCTGAATTAAAATCTCAAACCGCTCATCAATATCCTTGCGGGGTTTTGTAATGCTATATTCCTTTTCCCATCTTTCCAGATGCATGTCAAGTTCGCTGAGGAGGCTGTTCTCATCAGCATATCTTTTGCCTGAAAGGTTAAGCCGCAGCACAGGGTATGTGTTCCAGTCGCCGGGTTGTAGCCTGTCCAGGGCAAGACCCTTGAACAGATGCCGTTTGCCAAGGAAATATGCCTCCAGCGTAGAGAGCAGCAGACTTTTTCCAAAACGTCGGGGGCGAGACAGAAAATAGAATATACCGTTGCTTACAAGGGCATGGACATAGTCAGTTTTGTCGATATAGAGATATCCATCCATACGGATTCTCTCGAAATCGGCAGTGCTAAGAGGATATTTATGTATTTCATTGAGGCTCATAATTAAAATTTTGGGGTCTGCACTTGCAAATATACAATAAAATCAGAAACTGCGCAATATACATTCCACAAATATGAACGCAGGGGAGCTGATGGCCGATTGTGTTTTTTAAGGAATGCGTGGGAAGATTCACGCGAAAATTTAGTATCTTTGCAGTTTAATGCTTTAAGAGCGCAAAGGAATAATGGTGAAAAAGTGGATATATAGTTTGCTGGCGGTGGCGCTGATGGGATGCGGCTCAAATGCAGGTACGGCCTCAGCCTCGGCTTCTGATTCTTCGGCTGATGCCGATGCGGCCGAGAAGAACTTAGTTGTGCCTTCGTTTTCCGCCGACAGTGCCTATCTCTATCTGAAACGTCAGATGGACTTCGGGCCGCGTGTGCCCAATAGCGAGGCACACCGCCGGTGTGCCGATTGGCTTGTGGCCGAACTGCGGCGCCACGGCGCTGAGGTGATAGAGCAGAAGGCCGACCTCAAGGCCTTCGACGGCACCACACTCCATGCCCGCAACATCTTCGGCAGTTTCAACCCAGACATGCAGAACCGCCTGCTGCTTCTCGCCCATTACGACACACGTCCCTGGGCCGATGAAGACCCCGACCCGGCCAATCACAAAAAGCCGGTGCCCGGAGCCAACGACGGCGCCAGCGGAGTGGCTGTCCTCCTTGAGGCCGCCCGCGCATTCGCAGCGCAGAATCCGGGCAAGGGAATAGATATCCTCTTCGTAGACGCCGAAGACTATGGCACGGAGGGCGATGAAGACTCCTGGGCGCTCGGTGCGCAATACTTCGCCAATAATCCCATCAAGGAGGGTTATCGTCCGGCAGAAGCCGTACTCCTCGACATGGTGGGTGGCCGGAATGCCACATTCCCTGCGGAATACTTCTCACGTCAGGCTGCGCCCGTGCTCGACGACCGCTTTCGCGCAGCGGCAGCCCGCGCCGGACACGCCGAAATTTTCCCGCAAAGGATGGGGGGCGCAATCACCGACGACCATGTGCAACTCATCAATCAGGGAATCCCCGCAATCGACATCATAGAATATATCCCCGAACAGGGATTCAACCCCACCTGGCACACTGTCGCCGACGATCTCCCCGCAATATCGAAGGAGACCCTCGGCGCCGTAGGGGAATCGTTGATGCACTTCATCTACGAGTAAAATCGGCGTAAGAAAAACAACTTAACAAAAAAACAGAAAATAAATAACACTACAATAGAATGGACTTTGTAAAAGAATTGACATGGCGCGGCATGATCCATAGCATGATGCCGGGCACAGAGGAACAGCTTCAGAAAGAGATGACCACGGCCTACCTCGGCATCGACCCCACAGCCGACTCCCTTCATATCGGCCACCTCTGCGGAGTGATGATGCTTCGTCACCTGCAGCGTTGCGGCCACAAGCCCCTCTGTCTTGTGGGAGGCGCCACAGGTATGATTGGCGACCCCTCCGGCAAGTCGGCCGAGCGCAACCTCCTCGATGAGGCCACACTTCGCCACAATCAGGAGGCTATCAAGAAACAGCTCGCCAAATTCCTTGACTTCGACTCCGACGCCCCCAACCGCGCCGAGATGGTCAACAACTACGACTGGACCAAGGATGTGACATTCCTTGAATTCGCCCGTGAGGTGGGCAAGCACATCACCGTGAACTACATGATGGCCAAGGACAGCGTGAAGAAACGTCTCAACGGCGAAGCCCGCGACGGCCTGAGTTTCACGGAGTTCACCTACCAGCTTCTGCAGGCTTTCGACTTCTACACGCTCTATACCACACGCGGCTGCAAACTGCAGCTCGGCGGTTCCGACCAGTGGGGCAACATCACCACCGGCACCGAACTCATCCGCCGCAAAATAGGGGGCGAAGCCTTCGCTCTCACATGTCCCCTTATCACCAAGGCCGACGGAGGCAAATTCGGCAAGACCGAGTCGGGCAACGTATGGCTCGACCCCGCCCGAACATCCCCCTTCAAATTCTATCAGTTCTGGCTCAACGTCTCCGATGCCGATGCCGAGAAATATCTCAAGATCTTTACCTTCCTCACAGAGGAGGAGATCAAGGCCCTTGCCGCCGAGCATGAGGCCAACCCCGGCCTGCGTCCCATGCAGAAGCGTCTCGCCAAGGAACTCACCTGCATGGTGCACAGTGAGAAGGATTACGAAGCTGCCGTGGCTGCCTCCCAGATTCTTTTCTCCAATCAGGCTTCCGAGGCGCTCAAGGCACTCGACGAGCGCACGCTCCTCGACGTGTTTGAAGGAGTGCCCATGTATGAGATCTCCCGCGCCGAACTCGAGGCCGGCATTCCTCTTCTTGACCTTCTGGCCGTGAAAGCACCCGTGTTCGCCTCCAAGGGTGAGGCCCGCAAGATGGTGCAGGGTGGCGGCCTGAGCATCAACAAGCAGAAAGTGGCCGACCCTGCAGCCACCATCGGTGCCGATGCCCTTATCTCCGGTAAATATATCCATGTGCAGAAGGGCAAGAAAAACCATTACCTCCTCGTGGCAAAATAATTGCTACTTGCCCAGGCCGAATAATTAAAAGCCCTTTGTCGCGTTATTAGAATATGCGTCGACGGGAAAATTGCAATATAGATAATAAAGGGAAGTGCAGCGTGATGAAACGCGTTGCGCTTCCCTTGCTTATGTTTGTAATTGTGCTTGCCGGCTCCATGCTTCTTGCCGGCTGCAAGACCTCCAAGCCGAAAAACACCCCCGCCAAGCGCCAGTGGGAGGCTTTCACCACCCGCTACAACGTATATTATAACGGCAAGACCCACTACGACGAGCAACTCCAGGAGATGGAGAAGGCCTATGAGGACGACTATACCCGCACGATGTTGATTCATCCCGCCGAGGCGCGTGCCGACCAGAAGCGTCCCCAGCCCACCGGCGACTTCAAGCGCACCATCGAGAAGATGCAGAAGGCCATCCAGCTCCATTCCATCAAGACGAAGCCTAAGAAGAAGGGCAATAGCCCGAAGGAGAAGGCATTCCGTGCCCGCGACGAATTCAATCCCTTCCTCCATAACGCCTGGATCACGATGGGTAAAGCTCAATATTACAACGGCGACTTCCTTGGCGCCGCTGCCACATTCTTCTATATCTCGAAGCATTTCACATGGCTGCCCAACACGGTGACGGAGGCTCGCCTCTGGCAGGCGCTCAGTTATTGCGCCCTCGGCTGGAACTATGAGGCTGAGAATGCCATGCATCTCGTGAAGGAGAAAGACCTTGTGAATAAAAACCTTAAGATTCTCTATAATCTTGCCCACGGCGACTATCTTGTGAAACTCGAGCGTTGGAACGAGGCCGCACCCTTTATCCTGACAGCCGCGAAATATGCTCACGGCACTCAGCGCAACCGCCTCTATTTCCTGCTTGGCCAGATATATTCCCGCCTGGGCGATAAGAAGAAGGCTTACGCGGCATATAAAAAAGCCGGTTCGGGGCATGGTCTCGCTTACCGTGCCAAATTCAATGCCCGTATCAAGCGCTCCGAAGTGTTTGAGGGCACTGACATCCGCGGCGAGGTGCGCTCTCTCAAGAATATGTCCCGTTTCGCGCGTAACGCCGAATATCTCGACCAGATATATTATGCCATAGGCAATCTCTACCTTTCGCGACGCGACACCACGCAGGCTACCGACTGGTATATTAAGGCTGTGGCGAAATCCACGCGCAATGGCATCGACAAGGCCATGGCGCAGCTTGCCTTAGGAAATATCTATTTCCAGCAAGGGGAATATGTGAAGGCACAGCCCTGCTATTCAGAGGCTATCCCGCAGTTGCCGGAGAATTATCCCGACTATAAAACACTCAAGCGCCGCAGCGATGTGCTCGATGAACTGGCTCTATATGCAGGCAACGTGCATCTCCAGGACTCCCTTCTCACTCTCTCCAAGATGACGCCCGAGGAACAGAGAAAGGTGTGCGAGCGTCTTGCCAAGGAATTGATAGAAAAGGAGAAAAAAGAGGCTGAGGAGGCCAAGCGCGAAGCTTATCTCGCCGAGCAGGAGGGGAAGGACAACGGCATCAAGCGCGATGACTCGCCCAACACCTTTATGGCCAACAGCGACAAGTCGTGGTATTTCTACAATAATGTGTCGAAGAGCCAGGGCAAGAACGAGTTCCAGCGCCGCTGGGGTGCGCGTAAGCTTGAGGACGACTGGCGCCGACGCGACAAGAGCTCATTCTCCATCTACGACGGCCCCGAGGCCAACTATGACGACGAGGAGGAGAGCACGGAAGAAGGGCTGCCCAACGACTCCACACTTTCTCCCGAAGAGCGCGAGAAGGCTGCCAAGCAGCTCGAGGCTGAGAACGACCCCCATCAGGCAGAATATTACATGAAGCAGATTCCCCGCACCGAGGAGGAGATTAAGACCGCCAACGATGTGATTCAGGAGGGTCTTTACAATATGGGCGTAATCCTCAAGGATAAACTCGAGGACTATGCCGCCTCGCGTAAGGAATTCAACCGCCTGCTCGAGCGCTATCCCGACAATGTTTATCGTCTCGACGTCTACTATAATATGTATCTTATGGCTGTGCGTCAGAACAATAAGACAGAGGCAGAGCGCTGGCGTAAACTGCTTATCGACAATTTCCCCGACTCCCCCTACGGCAAAGCGATGATCGATCCGAACTATTTCGACAATCTGCGCCGTATGAACGAGGTGCAGGAGGAGATGTACGACCGTGCCTATACCGCCTATCTCAACAACGACAATGCCACCGTGCACCGTCTCACCGAAGATATGGAACGCGACTATCCTCTCTCAAAGATTCTTCCGAAGTTCGTATTCATCAATGCGCTCTCATATCTTACCGAAAACAATACGGAGGAGATGCAGAAGCAGCTCACCACTTTGCTTGAAAAATGGCCGCAGACCGATATGACCGAGATGGCCGGAGGCATAGTGAAGGGTCTGAAGGCCGGCCGCAAACCGCATGCCGGAATCTCCAATTCGCGCGGTATGCTCTGGGATATGCGCCTGAGCAACGACAGCGTGCCTGTAGCATCCGACGGCCAGCCGGCCAATTTCGAACGCGACCCGAACTCGCCTCAGTATCTTGTGCTCGCCTTCCCGCGCGATTCGGTGAATGCCAATCAGTTGCTCTATGAAGTGGCCCGCTTCAACTTCAGTTCGTTTGTGGTGAAGGACTTTGACCTCGAACCGATGAGTTTCGGCAATGTGGGCCTGCTTATAATCAAGGGATTCCGCAACACCCGCGAACTCGAGCATTATCGCCGCATCATGGCCGAGAAGAACTTCACGCTCCCTGATGGCGTGCGCCCGATTATGATCAGCAAGCCCAACTTTGAACTTCTTCTTCGCGAGGGGCGTTCTTTTGAAGAGTACTTCCGCTTCGAGGAGGCTAAGGATGTGGAAACCACAGAGAGCGATGTGATAAGCGCTGCCGAGAAGATTCCGGTGGAGGCCTCGGAGGAAGTCAAGGAAGAAAATCCGGAGGAGAATCCGGAAGAAAATTCCGAGGAATCATCTGAGGAATCTCCCGAAGAGTCTCCGGAAGAAATGCCTGTGGAAACCAATCCCGAAGCAACCGAACCGGAAACCGAATCCCAACCTGAATCCCAACCCAAGGAATAAACGCTATGGACAAGATACTCTGGGCCGACGATGAAATAGATCTGCTGAAGCCACATATAATGTTTTTAAAGGCCAAGGGCTATGATGTGACCACTGTGAGCAATGGCCGTGACGCCCTTGACGCACTCGCTTCCGAACGATTCTCACTGATTCTTCTCGACGAGAACATGCCGGGTATCTCGGGCCTCGAGACGCTTGACCGCATCAACCGCGAGCATCCCGAGGTTCCTGTGGTGATGGTCACAAAATCCGAGGAGGAAAATATCATGGACCAGGCCATCGGCAACCAGATTGCCGACTATCTCATCAAGCCTGTCAACCCCAACCAGATTCTTCTTTCCATAAAGAAAAACCTCCACAGCCGCGAGATTGTCACCGAGCAGGCCTCCAACGACTATCAGCAGGAATTCGCCCGCATCTCGCAGAAAATCAATTTCGCCGACTCTGTGGAGGAGTGGATGGAGGTCTACCGCGGCCTTGTGCGCTGGGAACTGAAGCTTGCCGACACCGCCAGCGCGATGTCGGAGATGCTCCTGATGCAGAAGCGCGATGCCAATTCCAATTTCTGCAAATTCATCCGCAGGAATTACGAGGACTGGGTAACGGGCGGCGACCATCCCTTGATGAGCCACGAAGTGTTCCGCCGCCGTGTGTTCCCTCTGCTCGACGAGGGCCGGAAAGTCTGCTTCTTTCTCATAGATAATTTCCGTCTCGACCAATGGAAGGTGGTGCAGCCCCTGCTCTCGGAATATTTCAATGTGACAGAGGAGCTCTACACCACGATTCTCCCCACATCCACGCAATATGCCCGCAATTCCATCTTCGCCGGCCTTATGCCCGAGGACATCAAGAAGATGTATCCGCAATACTGGGTGGAGGAGGATGAAGACGAGGGACTCAATATCTATGAGCGCGAACTTGTGCAGACGCAGCTCGACCGTTTCCGTCGCAAGGAGAAATTCACTTATACCAAGCTCAACGACTCCACAGGTTGTGAGAAATTCCTTCAGAAACTCAACAGCAGCCGTGAGACGCCGCTGCATGTGGTGGTGCTCAATTTCATCGATATGCTCTCCCATGCGCGTACAGAGTCGAAGATGATCCGCGAGCTCGCCAACAGCGATGCTGCCTACCGGTCGATCACCGAGTCGTGGTTCCGCCATAGCGGCGCCGTGGAGATTTTCGCACGCCTCGCCGACTTGGGTTACGAGGTGGTGCTCACCACCGACCACGGCACAATCCGCGTGGATAATCCAATCAAGGTGGTGGGCGACCGAAACACAAACACCAACCTCCGCTATAAGGTAGGCAAGAACCTGAGCTATAACCCCAAGCAGGTATACGAGATTCATAATCCGAAGCGTTTCGGCCTTCCGGCTCCCAACATCTCCAGCACATTCATCTTCGCCCAGAATGAGGACTTCTTCTCCTATCCGAATAATTACAACTACTACGTGCAGTATTACACGGGCACCTTCCAGCATGGCGGCATTTCGCTTCAGGAGATGCTTGTGCCGCTGGTCACGATGAGTGTGAAATGAGGCGCATATTGTGGCTGGCCGGTCTGCTGCTTGCCGCGGTGCTTCTTGGCCGGGGAATGAGCCCGGAGGCGCGGCGCAGTTTCGAGCAGCTGAAAGGACGTGCCGCCGAGGGGAATGCCGAGGCCATGTGGAGGCTCTCGCGCGTGTATGAGACCGGCTACGACTCCATACCTGCCGACACTGTGCGCTGGCTGTCGCTGCTCCGTGGAGCGGCGCAACGTGGCAATCCGGCCGCTGCCAATTATCTCGGCTATATCTATGGCGAAGGGCGCGGAGTGACGCAGAATCCCGACTCCGCCCGTTATTGGATTTCGCGAGCAGCCGATGCCGGCGATGCGCGTGCCGCAGCAAATATGGCCTTTATGCTCGTGCACAGGGATTCTGACCATCAGCGCGCTCTCCCCTATCTGGAAAAGGCCGCGCAGGGAGGTGTGCCTACGGCCTTGAGCCTGTTGGCTGACCTTCACCGAGAAGGAAAAGGTGTGGAGAGGGACACCGCTGCTGCTGCCTCCCTTTACGAAAGTGCTGCAAATGCCGGCCTGGAGGATGCCGACCTCCGTCTGCTCAATATGATGGGCCGCTCCTGGCAACGACTTCCCGCTGAGGAAGCAGCCACGCTCGGAAAAAAATTCTATAGTGAGAATCTCCCTGTCTCCGGCGCTTTCCTTATGGAATTAGGTGGCGATGACCCGGAAACACTTCGCCTTCTTGGCGAGGCATATGCTTTAGGGCGCGGCAAACCGTATAATTATGAAAAAGCCCTGGAATATTACCGCCGCGCTGCCGCAGCCGGCGATTCCAAGGCCATTCAGATTATCCGGGAAACCGAAGAGATTTTCCCCGACAGAAAATAATAAGTCGTATCAGCGCTCGAATCAGCGCGATCACCCCTAACGCCATCAGAACTTTCTGCCACCAGCGCAGACCGCGCGTGTTCCCCCTATCGCCGGACGCGTTTGGCTTCGCCATTGCCTCCTTTACCACCGTATCAGTGCGTATGATAGTGGAAGAGGCAGTGTCATTGCGGTTGCGCCGGCTGCTCTTTTCATCATGTGTGTCGCTAAGGGTGGTGCGCCAGTGCCAGCGGTCGTAAGCCACCACCATGCCCGTGGAATCCACCACCGGTGCGATCGAATCGCGAATCTCCACACGCTCCCTCTCGCGCAGCGCCGAAGCAGTGACAGAAGAATCCCGCACCCACCTGAATACAGTATCAGTCCTGACCCTGACACTCTCCTCCCGCACCGGCACATACCGCGTGCGCGCACACCCCACACATCCCGCCACCAAAACCAACCAAAAGCAAATCCTTACCATAAAATTCAAAATTCAAAATTAACATCGAAGCAGGGGCAGGCCTTTGCTGCGAAGTCGCGATGGCCATACACCGGCAGCGGACCGAGTCTCCTGCGGATATCAGCCACGAGCGCATGCATCGCCTGGCGCTGGGCAGGAGTGCGCGTATCTTTGGGAGTGCGACCGTCAGTAGCTAGTCCCCCGATATAGCAGATGCCGATAGAGGTGGCATTATGCCCCAGACAATGCGCACCCATCTCATTCTCAGAGCGTCCCTGATGCACGCTCCCGTCACGGTAAATCACATAATGATAGCCTATAGTGCGGAATCCGCGCTGACGATGCCAGCGCGTGATGTCGGCCACTGTATAGTCGCGTCCCTCAGGCGTGGCCGAGCAGTGAATTATAATCTCCTTAGCCTTCATATTCCTCCCCTTTCGTTTCCTCACTAATTGATGTGGATGCATTCTCTGCGATGCTTGCGCTTGGGGAAGTCTCCTCCTCCGGTTTAAGGGCAGTAAGCGGCGCATACCGGAGCGGCACCTTCTGCTTGGGCTTGCGACGCTTGCAATCCTGCGGGCGGTCGCCCTGCTCACGATAGCAGCGCCACTGAAAATAATAGTCCCGTTCGCGACGTGCCTCCGCAAGTTGGGCAATCATCTCCTTCCAGTCGCGGATGTCGGCCTGATGTGAGTCCTCCTTCTCGCGCATGGAGGCTATCAGTTCGCGGTTGCGCTCTATGAGCGCCTTGTTGAGCGAGACGATAGTCTCGTTCTGCTCGCGCCAGATGTGCCAGTTGTCGGCGCGGGTCTCCACTTTTGCCTTGTCCACATTCACCTCGGCAAGGCGCGCCTCGGCATCCTTTATGCGGCGGTTCTGCCGCAGGAAAAGGAGCGCCCCGCCTCCAACTAATGGTGCGAGCGTACCCGCCATCGACACGAGTGCCGTGGTCATGTCAATCATCATTCCCATATTTAAATTGTTTTAAGACCCCATCCCATAAAAAATGTTAATGCAGGGGCGACCGATTTTTGATGC
>CAJLTZ010000055.1 GCA_905209725.1 uncultured Muribaculaceae bacterium | reverse complement strand
TCCTCGAAAATACGCCGCCCCTGCGTTAACATTTTTTGTGGGATGGGGTCTAAAACGTGGATGCGTTTTTTGATAGTGCAGTCGCTCCTCGATTGGGGTGTAGGGTATATGCTCAACCGCGCACAGCCCTTCGCTTAGCTCAGGCCTGTACGCGGTAATACGCAGTTTAGTCGCTCCGCGACTATTTGTTTTTAAGTAAAGTCGCGCAGCGACTTTACTTTACCTGGATGTCTACGGCTTCGCCGTCGCCTGTGGAGATCACATTTCCGGAGTCGGCCGGCATATCCTCAATCTGCCCTACAACATTGGGCGATTCCATGGCTTTGCCTACGCCGCCCGGAAGCGGGAACGACTCAAATGCCGAATATTTGTTCACTTTCTTCATGTTCTCCTCATCAAGCTGCGAGGCATCGGTGGCATAGAGCGCAGCGCGGAACATGTCGAGATATTTGTGGCCGGCATAAAGCGCCGCAAGGTCGGAAGTGGCCTTTACGGCCTCTGCTGTGGAGTCGCTCGGTTGGGCGTTGATCACATCATAATATTGCTGGGCTTTCTCAGCATATGCTCCGCAATAGTCGATGATTGCGGCATAGTCGGCCTGGCTAAGCTGCTCTTTGGCATCAATCTTTTTGGCAATCTCGGCTGGGTCGCTCTGCTTGCTGCCGCATGTCACAAGACATAACGCGCATGCCATTATGCACAAGGCTGAAAAGATGGAAGCCTTCACACTGAATTTGTAATTTTTCATAATATCGGTGTTTATATTTGTTAGTTGCAGGGTTTAATGATTTTTTCGTTTGAAATAGATAAGCGGCAGCGGTTTAGAAGTTATCGCCAAGTGGGGTCACGGCCGGTTCGCGCAGGCGGTAGAGGAGTTTCTTTTTCAGGCGCGGATTGTGCTCCACAAGTTCGGAGAGTTCCCAGTGCTGCCCGGCCTCATCGCGAAGGGCGGCGGCTGTAGCCTCTGCTTCGGAGAGATTCCATGTGAGCAGAATAGTCTTGATTTTCAGAGCCTTGAGCTTTCTTACGAGCATTTCATGGTCGGCATCGCCTGTGATTAGCACCACATAATCGAATTTGCGGAATGTGGCCAGTTCGTAGGCTTCGAGTGCAAACCATACGTCGACGCCCTTCTCCACCACCTCTGTCTGGCCGTCGGGACGCTCCACCTCGCGCAGATGCTTGTAATGGAACACCACATCATTCTCAATAAGTGTATCCTCGAATTTGCGCTCATTGTAAAGGAGGTGTTTGTCATATGCCTCCTTCACGCGGAAACGTCCGCGGAAATAATGGGCTTCAGTGATCTGGCAGTCGGAGATGTTGATTCCCTCCTGCATCGCGATTTCCGAGCAGATGAAGTCGAAAAGGGCGCGCACGCGGATGATGCTACGGTCGGAAGCCTTCAGCGCACGATTGACCTTGGCATAATAGCCGCCGTCGATAAATACTCCTATGGAAAGATAATCAAGCATTTGCAATTGTGGTTTGGTATCATATTTCCATCGTCGCATTATGGACATGGAAATTTCAATGGGCGTCAACCTCCGGATTGCAAGCAATCATTGTTTGCCACTCATATAGAAAACGGAGTGGACCGTCAAATTGTTCTGAGAACGTCCATGTTCCTGTATTTCTCCTGGGGTTGTCGCCTATAGCAACGGAATTGGAGGGGTTGGCGCCCCCGCCAACCCACAGCAACGGACTGGAGGGACAGCGTCCTCGCCGCCCATAAATCTCGGATTATAAGAGATACCCATTTTTTCAAACGAGTCGGTCAATTTATTGGCATTTTTCGTTTTTTAAAGGGCTGCTGGACGCCACCCTCCAGTGGAAGAGGCCTTTTTTCGTGTTTAAACACCGGCGAGGGCGCCGTTGGCTCCAACCCAGTAACGTCGCGCTAAAACTCGGTTTAAAAGTTTAAAGATAAGACCCCATCCCATAAAAAATGTTAATGGCAGGGGCGACCGATTTTTGATGCAGCTCAGCAAGTTGAAGAAGGAGCGATGCGGGCATCGTGACTGAGCGGAGTCGCGCAAAGCGCCGAAAAGACACCAAAAGATGCGTTGACTAATCAATACATTAAATAATTTCGGTGTCATACTTATGCTCTAAAACATAAATATTTCTTGATAAAATATTTGCCTTTAGTGTATTTGTAAATTATATTTGCAGAATAATCAAAATATTTCTGCTATGAACAAATCTGTCCATTATAGCAAAATACTTCAGTTGTTAAGATATTGTCTTGTTACAATGTTAACCTGCACTGCATCATGTGAAATTTATGGCACGATGACGGCTGTGGTAGTTAGATTTAGTCAGAGTGACTTTGCATATTACACTGACAGTTCCGGCAAATTGTCGGTAATTTGCAAAAAGCCCGATTGTTCTTACCCGGGAGTGGGGCTGCCGGTTATTCCTCTCATCAACAAAAACTATCTTTTAAAAAGCAATCAGGAATATGTCAATACAACGGTGACATATAAGAGTAAGATGGTGAGGGCGGGAGTTACGATGGCAACCTGTTCGGACGTAGTTCCTACAAATTCAACAGAGCCTGTTGCTGCACCAAGTCCGGTTTCAATTCATACTGCCTTATTTCCTGAAACAGTATGGGAAATGAGAGGCATCACCAAATTGAACGAATGCGATATGTTGCAATATGTATTGTCTCCATATGTTTATGATGCTCGGACAAAAGTGCTGACTTTCATAACAGAGATAACCTTAAATATAGAAACCCGCATAAAGCAGGTAGGTGAAGGGGATTATTCCAATCAGTCGTCTCCCTATATAATAAATCCGGAACTTTATCATGATTTCGTGATAAACAATAATAGACTGGATGAAATCAAGATAGAGAGGGATTCCCTCAATCCTATTGATTATCTGCTGATTACATGTGACAGTCTGGTTGAGTCATTCAAACCCTTGCTTGACTGGAAAAGAGTGAAAGGGCTGCATGTGGCCACGGAGACAATCGAGAATATCTATCGTAATTATGATGGAGTGGACTTAGTGCACAAGATAAAGAAGTGCATCAATCGCTATTTAGCTCGTAATGGTGTGAGGTATGTGGCGCTTGGTGGTGATGAAAAAATTGTGCCTCCTCGCTATTGCTATATCGTTATCGGTAAAAATACTGAAAAGGGTTATGTGGAATATAAGGAACATATTCCTACAGATAAATATTATGCATGTATGGGTGGTGATTTCAACTGGGACGGTGATGGTGATAAAATATATGGAGAACCTGAGGATAATATAAATTTACTGGAATCTGTATTCGTTGCCAGAATTCCTGTACAAACAAAACAGGATGCAAGGAATGTCGCATTAAAATTTGTGGATTCCGAGATGAATCCCATGTGGAATGGAACTCTGTTGATGAGTGGAGTTACAACTCAGGATACAATAATGAATGGCAAAAGTGATTCTGAGTTAAAGGCGGAAAATATGTATTACAATTATTTCGAGCCATATTTTCATATACCGATGAAAAAATTTTTCGATACAGGTACTGATTTTCCAGGAGGTGCTTCCTATGATGTTACCGCAACTAATTATTTGACACAATTAAATAAAGGATATAGTTTCATTGAATACATCGGCCATGGTGGAATTGATTGTTTCCTGATGGAAAATGGACCATATTTTAGTGGCCGCCATCATTCTTCAAGAATTAATTCGAATTTGAATACCGGTATTATTACCACAGGAGCATGTTTGACAAATTCATTTGACAGTGACGAAGAGGAGGATGGCCCAAGTTTAAGCGAAGCATTAATCCGGAACATTAACAGTGGAATTGTGGGTTATTGTGGGTGTTCTCGATTGAATTGGGAACATAATACCTTTATTGATTGTCTAGAACATAATCTTAGTTATGATGCAGCTTTTTATACAAAATTATATTCTTCCAAATTAAAGGATAAAAATTTTGGTAAAGTAGTGTCATTGGCCAAGCAAAGCCGAAATGCATGGGTTATCCCAAATTCAGATGATTCCGAGATAAGTAAAGAATATTGTAAATATGAACGTTGGGTTCATTATGGTTATAATCCTATTGGAGATCCTGAAATGCCATTATTTACAGAAACTCCAAAGGAATTTTCAAATGCCTCTGTTGAAGTCGGTCTGAAATCACCAATATTGGGTTCCGTAGTTCAGATGCAAACAGTGATTGATGCAGGTGAAGATAATTATAGAATCTGCATTTCAAGCGAAGATGATGCCGGACAGAGAGTGCACGAGGTATACGAAGATGTAAGGCGTGTGGTTATTGATGGCTCAAGGTTTAACTGTATAGCAACAATTACGAAGCAGAACTTTAAGCCAAAGCAACTTTACGCATATTATAAGCAGGCTACGGAAATGCCTGTTGGTGATAATACTGGCAAAATTTTGTCATGTGCAAGTGATCCGGGGACAAATAACTTAGCACTGGAACTGTCCATACCCGAATCTGCAAAGGATGTTCAGATTGCTGTTACGGATATTCAGACAGGCTCTACACAATTGACTACAATTGAAAACTTTTTACATGTGGACTCCGAGAAGCATCAGGTTGATGTAAAGAGTGGTAACGGTCAATACGCAGTGTCTCTGTTTGTAAATGGAGTTATTAACGATAGTATTAACATAAGGAAATAATAAAAAGAAATGGTATGAGAGCAAAAAATGTCATAATGAGCAAGTGTATTACAATATTAGCTTTTGTAATATTTGCATTGAATAATTCGTCTTCGTATTCTCAGGAATACAAGAAGATGTTTACTGATGGGAAGAAATGGGTGTATGAGGAAACGATGTTTGCGCCTCCCAAGCATCCGGATCATGAGCAACGTTGGATTGAGGAAGTCGTGGGAGACACTGTCTATAATTCAAAACCTGCAAAAATTGTTCTTGTTAAACACAGTTATGTTAGCCAGAAGTATGATATAAATGATTACTACGAATATAAATATGTGGCGTGGGAAGAAAATGGGATCTCATATGTTGGCGACAAAATGATTTGCAACATGAATCTGACTGATGGTGATTCGTTTTATAATCATGATGTTAAGTCAGTTGATTATGTGGATACAGACCTGGGTAAATTGAAGCGTATTCATTTCCAGGATTTAGTGTATCGTTATCCAAGAGCCTTGGTAGAAGGAATAGGATATAGCAATGACATGATGTTGGGATATGACGATCCGATAGGGGGATCTTTTATCGAGTTGAAAGAATGCTACGACAATGGAAAATTGATCTTTACCACGGCTGATTTCACAAGTGCCCTCAGGGAGATAGATGCAGAGATGGAAACAGCGCCGGAATCCGTAGACCCTAATCAAATGATGTATGATATAATGGGGATGCAGGTCAAAAATCCGCAGTCAGGCGCGCTGGTAATCCAGAACCATAAGAAATATGTGGTAAAATAGTTTTGAGGATGAGATAAAGAAAACCGCGTACATCACTGACTGAGAAAGTGTTGTACGCGGTTGATTATACTGTACGGTTAATCCTACATTATCAGTTCTTATTCTGCAAGGCGCGTGATGATGTCCTTGAGGTATTTCCAGAAGTCCTGGACGCTCTTGATGTTGGCCTTCTCGCCCGGAGAGTGGATATCCTTGAGTGTCGGGCCGAAGCTTACCATGTCGAGTCCCGGCATCTTCTCGAGGAAGAGTCCGCACTCGAGGCCGGCGTGCAGAGCCTCAATCTTCGGTTTTGTGCCGAAGATATCCTCATAACTCTTCTCTGCCACCTTGAGAATATGGCTTTCGGGGTTGGGACTCCAGCCTACATATGCGTCGTCGAGTTTTATATCTGCTCCGATCATACCGAAGAGAGCGGAGATGCGGTTGGCAATCTCATCGCGGCGGGAATCCACTGACGAACGGATGTGCACCGTGATCTCAATCGTGTTGTCGGCCATCACATGCACGGATGCAAGATTGCAGGAGGTCTCCACGAGTCCCGGGATGGCTGCCGACATTCCCTGCACGCCATTGGGCGCTGCGAATACGGAAGCAATCAGGCGATGAGCCGTCTCGGAATCGATGATTCGCTCCATGCGGTCGTGCTCTGCGAGCTCGAATTTGAAATCGGGGTTCTCCACAGCACCGAATTCAGCGTGAAGACGGTTGCTGAACTCAGCAGCAAATTCGCGGAAAGCGTCAACATCCTCTCGGCGGATAGCCACCACTGCGAATGCGTCGCGCGGAATAGCATTTGCAAGGCCGCCACCCTCAAAGTCGCATAGTTCGAGCGGTGCGATGCGGTCGGCCTCCCAAAGGAAGCGGGCCAGCTGCTGGTTGGCATTGGCGCGGCCAAGATTGATCTCCATGCCAGAATGGCCACCCTTAAGTCCTGTGAGCGAAACCTTGAAGCATACAAGGTCGGCCGGAGTCTTCTCCCATTTGAAGGGGAGATTGCAGATGGTTACCACGCCGCCGGCGCATCCAATCACGAGCGACCCCATCTCCTCGGAGTCGAGGTTGAGAAGGATCTTGCCCGTTACAAAACCTGGCTGCAGGCCGTTGGCGCCGATAAGGCCCTGCTCCTCGTCGACAGTGAGAAGAGCCTCGAGCGGACCGTGCACGAGGTCGGGGTCGACCAGGCAAGCCATCGCTGCGGCGCAACCGAGGCCATTGTCAGCACCAAGCGTGGTGCCCTTGGCGCGTACCCATTCGCCATCAACTTCCGTCTCGATCGGATCGGTCATGAAGTCATGCTTCACGCCTGTGGCTTTCTCGGCCACCATGTCCTGATGACCCTGAAGGATCACTGTGGGTGCGTTCTCATGTCCCGGAGTGGCAGGCACGCGCATCATCACGTTGCCCACCTCGTCGGTCTGTACCTCGAGGTTATTACGTTTTGCCCAGTCCACAAGGAAAGCCTCCATCTTCTTCAGATGGTGGGTGGGGCGGGGCACTTTTGTGATTTCATCGAAGATTCCCCACACGAGGCGGGGCTCAAGATCTGTGATTTTCATTTTTTAAATTTTTGGTAGGCATTAGCCATTTTTGTATGATATCCGCGGCGTGCGTAGCTTGCGCCGTTATATTTCCGGGCGAATCCCGCCCAGTTTTTTGCCTTTAGGTCGGGGAGCATTCCGGCGTTAGTGATGAATGTGGCGAAGAGTTCGAGCTGCTCAAGCTCTGAATGCGACATGAGCCGCACCATTTCATTCACGTCGGAGCATCCGCACAATTTATAATTGAACCCACCGATCTGGAACATTCCCCAGAACGTGCCCATATTGGCGCCCTGGGCGTTCTGCTTGCGGGCGTTGATGAGCTGTGTCCATTCCTGCAGTGCATATCCTGTAAGGCCGGCGGGCACCTTTTCCCCCTTGGCGCCCGAGCGGTCGGGAGCCTTGGAGCGGAAACGGTTGTACATGGCCCGGTCGAAATTGATTACGGGCACTCCTGGTGCCCAGAATCCCTTCATCTGGGCGCCGGCCTCAATCGAAACCACCGCCTTGATGGCGGCAATCTCCACGCCGAGTTCCTTGGCCACGATGTGGAAGTCCTCGTCGGTGAGATGAGTATAACGCGTCTTGGCGTCAGCTTTAGGCACAGAGTCCACGCGGACATTGTGCATGCTGTTCTTCTTTCTCTCCACTCTCGCCGACTCCTTATTATTAGTAGGAGTCACGCGCGAGGTGAGGCTGCAGGCCCCTCCTGCCGCCACGGCGGCGGCAAGAAGGAGCATCACATGCAGTCTCATAATGCTGCCACTTTTTCAAGCACGCGGCATAGATGCTTCCAGAATTTGTCTACTGTCGGGATGAGAAGTTTCTCGTCGGGCGAGTGAACGCCGGTCATTGTCGGGCCGAAGCTTACCATGTCGAGTTTCGGATATTTCGACAGGAAGAGGCCGCACTCGAGGCCTGCGTGGATAGCCTTGATGGCCGGTTTCACGCCGAAGAGTTCCTCATATGCGTCGGCCGAAATCTTCATGATGGGCGACTTCATGTTGGGAGCCCAGCCGGGATAACCGTCGGAATGGCTCACCTTCGCTCCTGCTAGCTGGAAATGTGCCTCCACCTGGCCGGCGATGTCGTTCTTGCGGCTCTCCACCGACGAACGCTGCGAAGTGGTGATGCGGATTGTATGGTCGTCAATCATCTTCACCGAGGCAAGATTGGTGGATGTCTCCACAAGGCCCTCGATGTCGCGGCTCATGGAGTAAACTCCGTGAGGTGCGGAATAGATGGCGCGGATAAGGGCGATCGAGGTCTCGGAATCAATGCAATATTCGGGACGTTCGCAAGGTTCGATGCGGAAGTCCATCATCGGCTCCACACCTTCATATTCTCCCTTGATTTCTTCGTAATATTTCTTCAGGTGGTGCTTGAGGGCCTCCTTATGGTCGGAATGGATGCCAAACACTGCCTCGGCCTCGCGCGGGATGGCATTGCGCAGGTTGCCGCCGGAGATGGAGCATACGGTAATGTCCCATTTCTGGGAGCATTCCCAGATGAAGCGGGCGATGATCTTGTTGGCGTTGGCGCGTCCGAGGTTGATGTCGGAGCCGGAGTGGCCGCCGAGCAGACCGCTCACCGATACGCGCATGTATTCGAAATTCTCGGGAGTGAAGGAACGCTTGTAGGTGAAATCGGCAGTGGTGTCGATGCCGCCGGCGCAGCCCACGAAGATCTCGCCGTCGTCCTCGGAGTCGAGATTGATGAGCATCTGGCCCGAAATCATGTCTGTGCCGAGATTCTGTGCGCCCTCGAGGCCAATCTCCTCATTGATGGTGAAGAGAGCCTCCACCGGACCGTGCACCAGGTCCTTGTCGAGCATCACTGCCATGGCGGCTGCCATGCCGATGCCATTGTCGGCGCCGAGCGTGGTGCCCTTGGCCTTTACCCATTCCCCGTCGATGTATGTGGCGATCGGATCCTCCAGGAAGTTGTGCTCCACATCACCGTTCTTTTCGCACACCATGTCCATGTGTGCCTGAAGAATCACTGTAGGAGCATTCTCATGGCCGGGGGTGGCTGCCTTGCGCATCACCACGTTGCCACACTTGTCGGTGCGAGCCTCGATGCCGTGATCCTTGGCGAATTTCAAAAGAAATTCACGGATTTTCTCTTCATGACATGACGGACGAGGCACCTTGGTGATCTCGTCAAAACATTTCCAGATTAGTTCCGGTTTCAGCTCTTTAACTTCCATAGATATTATTTTTTAGGTTTAATTTTTTTTGCCGTTTGGGGTCTATTCCCATCAGTAATTCCACCCCCTTGCAGGGAGTGCACTCCCAAAGTTACGAATTTATTCTCAATTTGCGGCATTATTTTAGAAAATTTAGTTAATTTTGCAGTCAATCCGTGTGGAAGCCCCTGCGGGGAAGCCGAAAAGGCCCCTCGTTCCGGAGTCCGCCATAATAAAAATTTTCCGAACAATATGACCTTGATTTCCGTAATACTTATGGCGATAGCCGTGGCGCTGCTCTCTCTTCGCTTTGCCGGGAAGAACCGCAATAGCGGCCACGCCTGCCATCATCATGTTCCCGCGAAGAAGAAAACTGCCGGGAACTAAGGGAATCAGGGCTCTCAAGCCTCTCAAGCCTCCTCAAAAGAGAAACTTAACGAAGAAACACGATATGAAGAAAATGATGATTCGCCTTGCCGTGTGTGCAATGGCTGTCATGACGCTGTCGGCCACAACAGCCTGCAGCGACAAGCAGGATTCAAAGGCTCCCCAGGCCAAACAGCAGAGCGCCAAGGCCAAGGCCGGCGATCTCCCCAATTACCGCTATGTCGACCTCGACACCCTGCTCAGCAAATACAATCTTGCCAAGGATTTCAATGAGGAGCTTATCCGCCTCCAGAGCAGCGCTGAGGGCACCATGAAGGGCCACGAGTCGAAAATCCAGCAGCTCGGCACTCAGATGCAGAACAAGATGCAGAACAACGGCTACCTCTCAGAGGCATCCTACCGTGCCGACGAGCAGCAGCTTGCCAACATGCAGCAGAATGCCCAGCAGAGCTATCAGAAACTGCAGGCAAATATCGCCCAGGCCATGGAGAAGGCTCAGCGCACTGTGAACGACTCCATCCAGGCATTCATTAAGGACTATAACAAGACGCGCGGCTACGATGCGATCCTCTACAAGAACGCCACGCTCTATATCAACCCCGACCTTGATATCACATCCGAGGTGCTGGAGGGTCTCAACGCCCGCTACAACAAGGTGAAGAAATAACGTGATTGAAGATAATATCATAAATAAGGAGCAGAACGAGAAAGCTGTGCTCGTCGGCCTGGTGACCCGCTCGCAAAGCGAGGCACGCACCAATGAATATCTCGACGAACTCAGTTTCCTTGCCGAAACCGCAGGCGCAGAGCCTGTGGCCCGCTTCGTGCAGAAAATCGATTTCCCCAATCCCCGCACCTATGTGGGCACCGGAAAACTCGAGGAGATCCGCCAATATGTGGAAGACCACGAGATCGGGCTGGTGATTGTCGACGACGAACTCAGTTCGAAGCAGGTGGCCAACATCGAGAAGGAACTGAAGGTAAAGATTCTTGACCGCACGTCGCTGATTCTCGACATCTTCGCCAAGAGGGCGCAGACCGCCACGGCCCGTACCCAGGTGGAGCTCGCTCAGTATCAGTATCTGCTCCCGCGACTTACCCGCATGTGGACCCACCTCGAACGCCAGCGGGGCGGTATCGGTATGCGCGGACCGGGTGAGACCCAGATCGAGACCGACCGCCGTATCATCCTCGACAAAATAGCGCACCTCAAAGAGGAACTCGCCGCTATCGACCGCCAGAAGGTGGTGCAGCGCAAGAACCGCGGCAAACTTACCCGCGTAGCGCTTGTGGGATATACCAATGTGGGCAAGTCGACACTTATGAATCTTCTGAGCAAGAGCGACGTGTTTGCGGAAAACAAACTGTTCGCCACGCTCGACACCACTGTGCGGAAGGTGGTGATAGAGAATCTCCCTTTCCTGCTCACGGATACCGTAGGATTCATCCGCAAACTCCCTTCTCACCTCGTGGAGTCGTTCAAGTCAACGCTCGATGAGGTGCGCGAGGCTGATGTCCTGGTGCATGTGGTGGATGTGAGCCACCCCAATTTCGAGGAACAGATTGAGGTGGTGAATAAGACCCTTGCCGATGTGTGCGGCGCGGCCAGCAAACCGATGATCATGGTGTTCAATAAGATTGACGCCTTCAAGTATACCCCCAAGGATCCCGACGACCTCACTCCTCCCACGCGTGAGAATATCTCTCTGGATGAGTTCCGCCGCACCTGGATGGCAAAGATGGGCGACAACTGCGTGTTCATCTCCGCCAAGGAGCGCATCAATATCGACGAACTCAAGCAACTTCTCTATCAGAAGGCCCGGGAGATTCATTCCGAGCGCTTCCCCTACAATGATTTCCTCTATCAGAAATATGATGAGGATGGCGATGTGGAGTCAAATCCTCAGTAAGATAATAGACGAGGAGTCAAATCCTCAGTAAGATAAATGGGCACCGATTGCAAAGAACGTAAACTGGAATGGTGGGAGCGCTGCCAGCTTGAAAGCCAGGGCTGTCGTGCTGCCGACTGGACGCGTGTGCGCGTGAAGGACGACACAGCCCTTGCCTCGCTGCGCGACGTGGAGTTTGTGGGCGATGTCTCGCTCGGGTCGCTGAATGCCGAAGCCGGTGATGTGATCGAGCGCGTGCGCCTCGTGAATTGCAAAATCGGTGATTATGTCACTATCCGCAATGTAGGCAGCATCGAGTTTGAGCCGGAGTCGCCCTGCGGCCTTGGCACTGAGGTATGCGTGCTCGATGAGAGCGGTAGCCGCCCGGTGGCAATATATCCCGGACTGTCTGCGCAGATGGCCCTTCTGATGGCGCGTATGCCCAAATGGACGGCATCACATCTGCGTCCCATAATATCCGACTATCTCGACTCTATTACCGTGGAGCCTCGAATCGGAAATGGATCCCGAATCGAGAATTGCGGCACGCTGGTCAATGTGGCCGTAGGCAATGACATCACTATCAGCGGCGCGCTATCGTTGCGCAACGGTATGGTGATTAACAATGCCCAGAGCCATCGCGGACTTGCTTATGTGGGTCAGGGCGTCGATGCCGAGAATTTTATCTTTGAGGATGCCCACGTGGACAGCAGCGCAATTATCCGCAATTGCTATGTGGGGCAAGGGGCTATTATCGAGAAGGGTTTCTCCGCACATGATTCCCTCTTCTTCGCCAACTGCCATCTTGAAAACGGCGAGGCCTGTGCGCTCTTCGCCGGTCCTTACACCGTAAGCATGCACAAGTCGTCGCTGCTGATTGGTTGTCAGACGAGTTTCATGAATGCAGGCAGCGGCACCAATCAGAGCAACCATATGTATAAGCTCGGGCCTGTGCACTGGGGAATCCTGGAGCGAGGAGTAAAAACCTCCTCCGATTCCTATCTGATGCTTGGAGCCAAGATTGGTGCATTTTCCCTGCTGATGGGGCAGCATAAGACCCATCCGGACTCTTCGGAGTTTCCCTTCTCCTATCTCTTCGGCGACGACCGCGGGGCCACGGTGGTGGTGCCCGGCGTGATGCTGCGTAGTTGCGGTCTGCTTCGCGATGAGAAGAAATGGCCCGCGCGCGACCGCCGGTTGAAACGCAAGCTCCCCTTGCACGACCGCATAGTGTTTGATGTGCTGAATCCCCTTACGGTCGACCGTATGCTTCAGGCTCTCGATGCTATTGAGAACCTGCTTACCAAGCCGGCCGACGATGACCGCATGGTTCGCTATCGCGGCATGAAATTCTCCCGCGCTTCGCTCGAGAGAGCCAAGCGTCTGTATGAACTGGGCGTTTATAAATATTTGTCCCTGAGAATGGGCAAGGAATCATTTCCCGTGCGTTCGGAACACTCCACACCGGCAGAATGGGTGGATATCGCAGGATTGCCTATGCCGCGCCATCTCCTCCAGAAAGCCATGAAAGGGGAGAGCATCCGGGAGATTGAGGCGGTGTTCAGTGAGGCGGAGCGCATGTATACCAGTCTGGAGAAAGCCTGGATATCATCGCGCATAGGCAGCAAGTGGCAGCTCAGCCCCGAGGCAATTGCCGTCTACGCCTCTGAATTCGACAAAATGGTGGAGGAAGACCGCGCCCGCTACCTCGACGAACTCTCCGCGCAGAATGAAATGCTCGCCCTTTGATAATTATCAATCATCAATTATCAATCCCTGAGGGATTATTTGCGTTTCACCTCATCGACGCCTTCGATTGAGGAGACATGCTTCATGATTGACTGGAGTTCCTGCCAGCCATGCACGGAGAAGGAAATCGTGATGGTGGCAATGGAGTCTACCGTGTCGGTATTGAAGGAGTCCATGGTGAGGCCAAGCTGGTTGCTGATGCAGTCCACGATGTCGATGAAGAGGTGGTAACGGTCCACCGCCCGGATCACGATTGTGACGGGATAGAGCGAGTCGTCGGCCTCGAAATCCACTGATACAATGTCATCGCCAAGTTGGGAGGCGTGGCGGATGGCAAGGGGACACTCGCGCTTGTGGAGGGTGAATTTGCCGTCGTGGTCGCTGAATCCCACCACCTCCTCGCCCGGAATGGGATTGCATTCGGGGCATAGACGATAGAGCGAGAGGGGCTGATAGAATAGATATTTGCGGATGGCACGCTGCGCTTTATATGTCACCACAGAATCGAGCCATTCCGGTTTGGGGCGGGAATCTTCCGAAGTAAATACCTCCACCACGTCGCCTCTCCGCAGAGGAGCCTTTATCGATGTGAGGAAGCCATTGACGCGGGCATATTTGGCGCGGTTGCCGAGGTCGGTGTGCACTTCATAGGCGAAGTCGAGCACGGTGGCCTTTTGCGGCAGAACCACCGCCTTTCCCTTCGGGGTGAAGGTCATGATGTCGTCGTTGAAGAAAAGTTTCACCACCTCGTCGATATAGTTCGGCCCCTCGGAATTGTCGGTGAAATCTATGGTTTTAAGGGCATCCTTGAAGCGATTGATCCAGTTGCGGATATTACCCTGCGATTTCTCCGACGCGCATCCCAACTGGGAATCGCGCACCATGCGTTCGCTGCTGATGTGCACCTCCTGCCAGCGTCCGAAATCCGCCAGGAGTTTCACATGGAAGCTCTGATAGCCATTCTCTTTCGGCGAGTCGATGTAATTGGATATGCCACCCGGTTTTTCGCGGAAGTGGTCGGTGAGGATGGAATAGATTCTCAGCGCCATCTCCTTCTCGGTGATGCCCTCTGAAACAGTGTATTCAATCTCGGTGAGATGGCGGTATTTCAGATGGTTGAAGTCGTCGCCATATTTCTGCATCTTTCGCCAGAGACTATAGGGCTTGCGGTATTCAATCCATACCTTCACGTCAATGTTGTTTTCGAGGAGCACGGTGCGGATACGGTCGCAGAACCGCTCGAGGCGCTCCTGCTGCTGGGCGCGGTCGGTGGCAATCATGCGCTCCATCTCCTCATATTCCTGCGGACAGCGGAAGCGGAAACTCAGGTTCTCCAGTTCGGTCTTGATATTGTAGAGGCCGAGGCGGTTAGCGAGCGGAGCATAGAAATAGTCGGTTTCGCCGGCGATTTTCATCTGCTTGTCGGGACGCATCGAGGAGAGCGTGCGCATATTGTGGAGGCGGTCGGAGATCTTCACAAGCACGGCGCGGATATCGCTCTGAATCGAGTCGAGCATCTGCCGGTAATTGTCCACCTGCTTGGTGACCACATATTCATCCTTTTTGAGTTTGGTGACCACTTTCACGAGGAAAGCCACGTCGTTGCCGAAGCGGGAGCGCAGGTCGTCGATGGTGTAGGGGGTATCCTCCACCACATCGTGCAGGAACGCGGCCATCACGGAGTCGGCGCCAAGCTGCAATTCTTCGGCGGCGATTGTGGCCACTGCGATTGGATGAAGGATATATGGCTCGCCTGTTTTGCGCTTCTGGTCCTTGTGGGCCTCACGAGCGAGACGAAAAGCCTCCTGAAGGGCCTGCATCTGCTCATCGTTCACTCTGGGGCTCATCACATCAAACACGTGTTGTGCCCGTTCATCTATTATTCGGTCGTAATCCTCGTTCATAGTCGGCATTGGATGATGTTCGTTGAATAAATGTGGCTTAGGATAAAGATTATAAAGCGCAAAAATACTTAAAAAATGTGAAAAGTCAAGTGCCCAATATGTTAAAATCAAAAAAATCATTATAGGGCAGGCGTCGCCCACATAAGCCGCTTGCGGCTTAAAAGTCGCGGAGCAACTGCCCTATGCCCAAAATCCAAAATTCAAAATTAAGATAAGGGGAATGTTGGATTGATGAGATAGACCTTGCTTGTGGCGCGAGTCACGGCCGTATACAGCCAGCGATAGAACGCCTCGTCAAACTGTTCAGGCGCAATGCCTCCCATATCTATATACACATGGCTCCATTGACCGCCCTGTGCCTTATGACATGTCACGCAATACGCATATTTCGCCTGCAGCGCATTATAATATGGGTCCTCGTCAAGCGCCTTGAGACGTTCCGACAATACTCCCTCCTGTTCAGCAAGAGCGCGACTGGTAAAGCGGTCCATCTCGTCGCGTGGAATGGAGGGACCCTCGCACACAAGGCTCCGAAGCATCAGTTGAGCCGTGACCATATTTCCCTCGCTTAATTCCAGTTCCACCTCGGTGAAATATCTGCCATACATCTTTTCAGTCTTCCCCACCCATTTCACGCAAGCCATATCGCCATTGGCGATGAGTCGATGCTTGCGGTCTTTGCTCCAGAAATAGTCATTCTTAGAGATTACGAGTCGGTCGCCTGTCTGCACCGGTGAGTCGGCATAAAGCACGCGTGCACGTATCTGGCGGTTGAAATCATTGGCCCTCCGGTTGGAACGAGTGATTATAAGTGTCTCATCCTGCCCAACCTGCGAGTAGGAATCCGCGAGCAGTTCAGCCAGTTCGAGCGAGGAAACCGCCATGATATCGGGGAAGCCGGAGAGTTCGAGACTCACTTCCGAGGGCAGGGGATCGTTAAAAAGAAAACTACGCACAAGGGTGGCATTATGCACAATTCCCGAATCCGATGCCTGGCGGAGTGGCACATCAAGTGTGGTGCAAATTGGCGTCAGCCCGAGCTGCTTCAAGCGTTCGGGGTTCATCGCTGTGGCAAACTCCTGTCCTACCGGCGGCAACTGTGCCTCATCGCCAATGAGCACCATGCGGCATCCCGGGGCGGAATGCACATAATCCACAAGCACCTTTAGCAGACTTCTCGGGTCACCCTCGCGGTCGGGAATCAGCGACGCCTCATCCACGATGAAGAGGGTATCGCGGCATTGGTTGGGGGCAATAAACCATGACTTGGCGCCGGCCTCAGACATCACGGGGCGAAACAAGCGCCGATGTATAGTGGAGGCCTCATGGGAGGAAAGTGCCGATGCCACCTTCGCTGCACGGCCTGTAGGGGCAAGCACCACCACCGGCCGCTTCAGCGAATCCAGAGCGCGAATCATCGCACCCACAACAGAGGTCTTGCCGGTGCCCGCATAACCATTGAGCACAAACACAAGGCGCGGGTCGGGATTCACGATGAATTCCGACATCGACATCATTACGGCCAGTTGGGATGGCACAGGCTCGAAGGGCATAGCATCCAGCGCCTTCTGCATAATCAGGGAAGCCTCCATATTAAGTCAGAACTTTAAGACCCCATCCCATAAAAAATGTTAATGCAGGGGCGACCGATTTTTGATGCA
>CAJLTZ010000054.1 GCA_905209725.1 uncultured Muribaculaceae bacterium | reverse complement strand
CGACCCCTGCGTTAACATTTTTTGTGGGATGGGGTCTTAGTCGCGGAGCGACTGCCTTGCATATTAACCGCGTGCAACACGAAGCGAAGCTGAGTGCTGTGCGCCGAAATAGCATACCCCTCCCTAAAGTCGCGGAGCGACTACCCATATTTGTAATACACTATTAAAAATAGTGCGAATCCTATTAAAAATCGTGCATTGCCCAAAAATTGACAATCATAACAACATTATTGATAACTCGCCTCAAATATAAGAATATAAATTTGCCTCATAATTCAACAAATACATCAATAACATGAAAAGAACAATTCTCAGTGCGGTATTGCTACTCCTTGTGGCAATTCTATCACAGGCACAGAACATCACTGTGCATGGGACTGTTGTTTCAGCCACAGACAATGAGCCTCTGATAGGAGCGAGTGTTGTTTGTGGAATCGAAGGCCCCACTGCCGGCGTTGCAACCGACGTTGACGGCAACTTCGAAATAACAGTGCCTGAAGGTGCCAACCTCATTGTATCGTACATCGGTTACAAGACGAAGACGATCATGGCGCAACCCAAAATGACCATCGAACTCGACGAGGACAATGAGCTCCTTGATGAAGTGGTGGTTGTGGGTTACAGCACCCAGCGCAAAGTAGATGTTACCGGTGCCATCACATCTGTGGATGTCAAGGAGATTGCCAAGCAAAACGAGAACAATCCCATCAAGGCATTGCAGGGAAGGGTTCCGGGTATGAATATTACAGCCGACGGCGGCCCAAGCGGCTCAGCCACTGTCCGCATCCGCGGTATCGGTACCCTCAACAATAATGACCCTCTCTACATTATTGACGGTGTACCCACAAAGGGCGGCATGCACGAACTTAACCCCAACGACATCGAATCAATCCAGGTGCTCAAGGATGCAGCCTCCGCTTCCATCTATGGTTCTCGCGCCGCCAACGGCGTGATCATCATCACCACTAAAAAGGGAAGCAACCTCCGGATCACCCTCGACGCCTCGATCGCTGCTCAGTTCTATACCAACAAGATGAAGGTGCTGAACGCCGAAGGCTACGGCCGTGCAATGTGGCAGGCTTATGTCAACGGAGGCGAAGACCCAAATACCAACGGCCTCGGCTACCGCTATAACTGGGGCTATGACGCCAACGGCTATCCCGTGCTCAACTCAATGTCGATGAATAAATTCCTCGACGCCGACGGCAAGACACCTGCCGCCGACACCGACTGGTTTGATGAGACCACACGCACAGGTCTTGTGCAGAACTACAACCTCTCCATCAGCGGAAGCACCGACAAACTGAGTGCCTTCTTCTCATTCGGATACTATAAGAACCTCGGTATCATCAAATTTACCGACTTCGAGCGTTTCTCCGCCCGCGTAAACACGGAGTACAAGCCTTTCAACAATATCCTGACCATCGGCGAGCACTTTACGCTCAACAAGACCGACGAGGTGCAGTCGCCCGGCGGATTCCTCCAGAATGTGCTTCAGGCCAATCCCTCGCTCCCCGTATACACCACCGAGGGTGAATTCGCAGGTCCTGTGGGTGGCTATCCTGACCGCGAGAACCCCGTGGCCCGACTCAACCGCAACCGCGACAACCGTTATGACTACTGGCGTCTTTTCGGCGACGCATATATCAATGTGAATCCTTTCAAGGGATTCAATGTCCGCACCACTTTCGGTCTTGACTATTCGCAGAAGAAACAGAGATTCCTCACATATCCCATCACCGAAGGCAACGTGGCCAACTCCACCAACGCCGTGGAGGCAAAGCAGGAGCACTGGACACGCTGGATGTGGAACCTCGTGGCCAACTATGACGTGGACTTCGGCAAGAACCATATCGACGCACTCATCGGTATGGAGCTCAACCGCGAGAGCACTGACTGGTTTTCCGCCTACAAGATGGACTTCTCCGTGCTTAACAAAGACTTCATGTGGCCGGATGCCGGCGTAGGCCAGGCACAGGCATACGGCTCTGCCGATGGTTTCTCGCTTGTTTCATTCTTCGGCAAAGCCAACTATTCATTCGACAGCCGCTATCTTGTGGGGCTCACCCTCCGCTATGACGGTTCCTCACGCTTCGGCGCCAACAACCGCTACGCCACATTCCCCTCGGTTTCGCTGGGCTGGCGCATCAACAATGAATCATTCCTCAAGGACCAGTCCTGGCTCAACGATCTCAAGCTCCGCCTCTCGTGGGGACAGACCGGTAACCAGGAAATCAGCAACCTCGCCCGATATTTCGTATACGTGCCCAATTACGGTGTGAACGAATCCGGCGGCCAGAGCTACGGTACATCCTACGATATCGCCGGCACAAACGGCGGTTCCATCCTTCAGTCGGGCTTCAAGCGCAACCAGGTGGGCAATCCCGACATCAAGTGGGAAACCACAACACAATATAATGTCGGCCTCGACTTCTCAATTCTGAATTCCCGTCTGTTCGGATCTTTGGACCTCTATTACAAGAAGACCACCGACATCCTCGTGGAGATGGTAGGCATCGCTGCAATGGGCGAGGGTTCCACACAATGGATCAATGCAGGCGCAATGTCGAACAAAGGTGTCGAGTTTAACCTTGGATTCCGCAACGACACTTCCTATGGCTTCCATTACGAAGTTACCGGCAACATCTCGGCCTATCGCAACAAGATTACCGACATCCCCGCCACAGTGGCCGCCAACGGCACATTCGGTGGCAACGGAGTGTATAGCGTGATTGGACATCCCTTCGGTGCACAGGCCGGCTATGTGGCCGACGGAGTGTTCCGCAACCAGGAAGAGGTGGACAACCACGCCATCCAGGAGGGTGCCGCTCCCGGCCGTATCCGATGGAGAGACCTCGACGACAACGGCGTAATCAACGAAAAGGACCAGAAATGGATCTACGACCCGACTCCCGATTTCACCTACGGCATCAATGTCTACCTCCAGTACAAGGGATTCGACTTCTCGATGTTCTGGCAGGGTGCCCAGGGACAGGATGTGATCTCCGACCTCAAGAAGGAGACTGACCTCTGGAGCGGTCTCAATATCGGCTTCCTCAACAAAGGCGAGCGTCTGCTCGACGCCTGGACTCCCCAGAATCCCAACTCCTCGATTCCTGCCCTCAGCCGCTCCGATATCAACAATGAGAAGCGCGTGTCGACATTCTATGTGGAGAACGGTTCCTTTTTCAAACTGCGTAATATCCAGATTGGCTACAATCTCCCGGATAAGATTACTGCAAAGATGAAAATGCAGAAACTCCGTTTCTACATCAGTTCACAGAATCTTTTAACCATCAAGAGCAAGAATTTCACCGGTGTTGATCCTGAAAATCCCAACTACGGATATCCTATCCCCACCAACGTGACATTCGGACTTAATGCAACCTTCTAATTACAAGCAGCGATGAAAAAATTATTATACACTGCAGCCATTGCGATGGCATTCATCTCAACCGGCTGTAACGATTTCCTTGACGAGCAGAAGCCTCAGGGAACTCTGGACAATGAGCAGGTGCTCAACCCCGATTACATCGACAATCTCGTGATTTCTGCCTATGCCGGCTGGATCTCGATTGAAGATATCAACTCCTCATTCTCTATGTGGAACTACGACGTGCGTTCCGACGACGCCTACAAGGGCGGAAACGGCACAGAGGATGGCGATGTGTTCCATGCTCTGGAGATCTCACAGGGCATCATGACCACTAACTGGAACATCTCCGACATGTGGGACCGCCTCTACAAGGTGATCTCCCGTGCCAACACAGCCCTCGCAGTGCTCGACGAGATGGATGCCGACAGCTATCCTCTCCGCGACCAGCGCATCGCCGAGATGAAATTCCTGCGTGCCCACGGTCATTTTCTCCTGAAACGTCTCTATAAGAACATCCCCTTCGCCATCGACGAGAAACTCACGCCGGAGCAATACAACGACCTTGAGAACACCCGTTACACCAACGACGAGGGCTGGCAGCTTATCATCGACGATTTCAAATACGCCTACGACAATCTCCCTGCCATCCAGAAGGAGGTGGGCCGTCCCAACCGCGCCGCTGCCGCTGCCTATCTCGCAAAGACCTATCTCTATAAGGCCTATCGTCAGGACAATCCCCAGTCGAATGCAGTGACCTCCATCAATGCTGAGGACCTGCAGAACGTAATCAAATACACCGATCCCGCCATCATGACGGCATCTGCCTGCGCCCTCGAGCCGGACTTCCACAACAACTTCCGCCCCGAGCCGGTGTATGAGAACGGACCCGAGTCGGTTTGGGCCATGCAGTATTCCTTCAACGATGGAACGAACCACGGTAATTGCAACTGGTCGTATGGCCTTATCGTCCCCAACATCCCCGGCGTCACCGATGGCGGCTGCGACTTCTACAAGCCGAGCCAGAACCTCGTGAACGCTTTCAAGACCGACGACAACGGTCATCCTATGTTTGACGACTTCAACCAGAACGACTTCAACCTCACTTCTGACTATGCCGATCCCCGCCTCTTCCTCACTGTGGGCATGCCGGGCACTCCCTATATGTTCAATAAGGACTTCATAATGGACAAAACAGCCACCTGGAGCCGAAGCAACGGCCTCTACGGCTACTATGTGACCCTGAAGCAGAACGTTGACCCCGAGAGCGAATTCCTCGTGAAGGGCGCATGGTGGGGCTCTCCGATGAACCGCATCGTGATTCGCTACGCCGATGTGATGCTTATGCGTGCCGAGGCTCTCGTACAGCTCAACCAGGGCATTCCCGAGGCTATATCCATTGTCAACACACTTCGCAACCGTGCAGCCCAGAGCATCGGTATGATCTCCGACTATGAGAAACTCTATGGCGTGCACATAAACATTCGCCCCTATAATGGCAACTACGACAAGGAGCAGGCCCTGAAGATCGTGAAGTTCGAACGCCGCCTTGAACTCGCAATGGAGAGCGATCGCTTCTTCGACCTCGTAAGATGGGGCGAAGCCGACAAAGTGCTCAATAAATATTATGCCGATGAAGCCGACAACTGCTCCATCTATGCTACAGCCAACTTTACGCCCAACAAGAATGAGTATCTGCCGATACCCTTCTCGCAGCTGAGTGCTTCTAACGGCCACTACAAACAAAACATTGGTAACTGGTAAAATATAGATGATGAAAACTATTTTAAAATCAATATATGTGCTGTTGCTCCTGACAGTAGGCTTTGCACTGCAGGGATGCGATAGCGACAACACCTCCGACCTGCGTCTGGGAGGGGACACACGTATTGAGGCAATCACCGTCAACGGATTCGCCGGCGTGATTGACCACACTGCCAAGACCGTAAGCGTGAATGTTTCTACCGATGTGGACCTCGAACACCTCCGCATCGATGCCATCAAGCTGAGCGAGGGAGCCACTTGCGACTATCCCGTAGGCACCGAGTTTGACGGCACCATCCCCAGAGCAATCAAGGTGGTGAATGGCGATGTATTCTCCAACTACACCATATCCGTGAAGCACGACAATGTGGAATTCCTGACATTTACCGTCAACGGCAAGTATGCAGGCACTATCGACAATATCGCGCACACAATCAAATGCTTCGTGCCTATGGACGAGGATATCACCGCAATGCAGGTGTCGTATACGGTCAACGAAGGCACCACAGTCACTCCCGAATCCGGTTCGGTGCTCAATTTCACGCAACCTGTGAAATTCACAGCCTCTCTGCGCACAGCCGTGGTTGAATACACGGTCTCAGTAATTCAGAACGACATATCCCAGGCCCCCAAGGCATTCATCGGCAACGCATCTACCGTTGATGGTCTGGGCGACGAGGCAAAGGCAGCCTGCCGCTGGATGCTCGAGAATGTGCCCAACACTCGCTATGTCACCATCCAGGATATTATCGACGGACGTGTGAAGCTTGATGATTTCGCGATGATCTGGTGTCATTTCGACTGGACCGACTGGCCCGGCACACTCTGGGATTCCCGCGACCTCTTCAACAGCTACTGGCTTCGTGGCGGCGCAATCCTCGCCACCCGTGACGGCGCAAGATATATCAACGACGTATGGCGCATCGCTCGCGACCAGCAGAGCCCCAATAATATGTTCGGCGGCGAGTCGTATGAGACCCTTACCGACAATCTCGGATTCACAATCACCGGCCACGAGTCGCATCCCCTCTACCAAGGTCTGACTCCCGATGAGAACGGCCGCATCATCCTTCTTGCAAAGGGCTGCTCCAACACCAACCGCACGCTGCAGTGGGGCGTGGACTGGGATCCCTATGGCTCTATGGCCGGATGGGAAGAGCGCACCGGCGCCAAGGCTCTCGCTTCGGGCGACCAGTTTGACATCAACCGAGTGACCATAGCCGAATTCGAACCCTACGAGGCTCTGAAGGGCTTCACTTCCGGCCGCGTGATCACCATCGGCACTCCCGCCTATGAATGGTACGACCGCAACAACGTGAATAACCCCTATCGCCAGAATATGATAGACATGACGATCAACGCCATCAACTATCTCTGCAAATAAACCCACCCCATTAAAGAAATCAATTATGAACTATAATATGTTTCTCACCATACCGGTTTTAGCGGCCTCGCTGATGTCGTTTGCAAGCTGCAGCGACGACAAACACGTTCTCACCGACCGCGATCTGGCAAATAGCGAACTGTATCTGGACACCGATGAAGGCATGAGCCAGAAGATATACTATAAGCCTTACGTGGGCTATGTAGGCGACCCTATGCCTTTCTACGACCCCGTGGCAAAAGACTTCAAGATTATGTATCTTCAGGACTATCGCCCCAACCAGGCTTTGACCTACCATCCCATCTGGTGCGTGAAGACTGCTGACGGAGCCTCCTATGAGTCGATGGGCGAACTGATTCCCTGCGGAAGCGCCACCGAACTTGATGCCGCCATCGGAACGGGTTCCACAATCTACAACGATGGCATATACTACACCTTCTATACCGCCCACTCCCCCAACGCTGCTTCCACCGACGGCATCACGGAGGCTGTGATGCTGGCCACTTCAAAGGATTTCAAGACCTGGGAGAAAAACCGTGAACTGCTCATCACCGGCGGCGACACCTACAGCAACATTGATTTCCGCGACCCCTGCGTGTTCAAGGGCGACGACGGCATATTCCATATGCTCGTCTCCACACGTAAGGACGGCAAAGGTGTACTGGCAGAATACACATCTCCCGACCTTCTCAATTGGGAATCGGCCGGCGTGTTCATGACAATGATGTGGGACCGCTTCTATGAGTGCCCCGACCTCTTCAAGATGGGCGACTGGTGGTATCTCATCTATTCCGAGCAGCATGACGCAGTGCGCCGCGTGCAGTATTTCAAAGGCCGCACCCTCGACGAACTGAAGGCCTGCACCGCCAACGATGCCGGTCTCTGGCCCGACTCGAAGGAGGGTTTCCTTGACTCACGCGGTTTCTATGCCGGCAAGACGGCTTCCGACGGCACTAACCGCTACATCTGGGGATGGTGCGCCACACGCGCCGGCAGCGATAACATCGGCAATGCCGACTGGGCCGGCAATCTCGTGGCTCATAAACTTGTCCAGAACCCCGACGGTACTCTTTCCCTGGCTGAAGTCCCCGCTATCGCATCGCTTTTCGTCAAGGCTGAGGCTCAGGCCGACTTTACACTCACCGGCGACGAATTCAAACTTATGCCACGTCTCGGGACAGAGAACCGCATCTCCTTCCAACTCAAGACCACTTCGCCCTGGGATAAGTTTGGCGTGTCGTTCGCACGCGGAAGCAATTCCGAGAAATTCTATTCCATCATAGTGAATCCCGAAAGCGAGACCGTCAGGAAGATCAACTATGAGGAGGAGGGCGGCATCGGCTTCGTGCCCAACACAGATGGCTATAACTTCAATACTCCAGTTGACGGCGTATACAACATCACAATCATCACCGACAATTCGGTAATGACGATGTATATCAACGAGACAGTGGCCTATACAACCCGTGTATACGGTACTGCCCGCAACTGCTGGTCGATCAACAGTTACGGAGGCACCGTGACAGTTTCCGACCTGAAAGTATCCAAACGTTAATAAACCCTCAGTTCCGCCATGCCGGAAGGTGTGGCGGAACTGAAATAAAAAACTAACCCAAGTATGAAAAAATTGACTTTTACGCTTGCAGCTGCGCTCTTAGCAGCTATCCCCTCAATGGCTGAAGACACAACAGTGAAAACTCTCTATGAAGGTGAACCAAAGGAGGTGACCTGGGAGAACACTCTCACAATTCCCGCAGATCAGTTTGCCGACAATATAAATATCGGCGACTACATCTACATCACGTTCTCCAAGACCACCGACGTAATCGAGATCAAGGCCAACGGCACATGGCTTCCCGGTAGCCGCTTAACACAGCTTGGCGACAATTCCACCGACTTCAAGGCTTATATCACAACCGATATGCTCGCAGCCCTCAAAGAGTATGGTATGGAGATCTGTGGCGCAAGTTTCACAGTGACCGGAGTGAGCATCCGCAACGATGGCTTCAACATGCCCGAGAATGCAATCTGGGGCGGCTATTTCTGGGTTGACAACTGGAACACCCTCGAGATCTTCAAGTCGGCTTTTGCCAACTATAAAGACCAGCGCTACATGAACATCTATCTTTCCGATGACGTGAAGGACTACACCGGCTATTTTATGAAGGTCCTTACAAAATGGGATCCGGAGACAGTATGGGCCAACAATGACCAGATCAAGCATGAGAACAAGCTTGCAGTGATTGACCTTAAGGATATCAAGGTGGCTGAATATCTCGCAGCCGAGGGCGTGAATGCAGTGATGATCCAGGGCAACAAAGAGGCAGGCGACCCCTTCAACATCGTGGCTGTGACACTGACCAACGATGATGTAACCACAGGCGTTGACAACATCATCGGAAATGAAGGCAATGTTCTCATAGACGTATACAACCTCCAGGGTGTAAAGGTACGCAGCCTCGTGCCTTCCGAGACAGCCACAGAAGGTCTTCCCGCCGGAATGTACATTGCAGGAGACAAGAAGTTAATGGTTAAATAAGATTAGGAAAGATTATTAGGTATACAGGTACGATAGTTTATCAATAAATATAAGACTATCAAGGGAAAAGGGAGGCCGGATTAAATTCGACCTCCCTTTTAATAATTCATTCTTAAGTTATTACTAACAGTATATCAATTAAATGCTCTAGTGATTGTTGTTTGATTGCTTATATTCTTTACAATTGCAATGGACAATAATGTAAGATATATATCAGGGTGAAATTAGAATTTATCTGAGTTTGAGTTCCTGTCCTGCCTGGATTCGGTCGCCGCTCTCGAGGTTATTGAGCTTGCGGAGCGATGTGGCCGACATTCCATAACGCCGGGCTATAGAGGAAAGGGTATCGCCGCGCTTCACCACGTAAGACTTCTGAGCGCTTCCGGCCTTATATGGATTCTCCTTTTCGGATTTTGCAAGGTTTCTGGAGGGAGCAAAGTTACGCGGTTGGGTATATGTCTGCTTTGTGAAGAGATAAGTGTCTGTATGAGTGGTGCGGTTGGCGAAATCGAATATCGCCGAGGGATTGATGGCATAACCCATATAGCGCGTTTCGAAATGGAGATGGGGACCTGTGCTTCTGCCGGTGCTGCCGCCGAGGGCGATGGGCTGTCCTGCTTTCACCACCTGGTCGGGCTTCACGAGCGCACGGTTGAGGTGACCGTAAACTGTCTCGAGGCCGTTGGGGTGACGGAGAATCACATAGTTGCCATATCCTTTTGCCTCATAGTTGGTGAGGCGCACCTTGCCGTCGAAGGCAGCATAGATGGTATCGTTCATGCGGATGCCGAGGTCAATACCCTTGTGCATACGTCCGAACTTGGCGCGATAGCCATAGTTGGATGTGACACGTCCACGGCAGGGGATGAAATATCCTGTTACGTCGATAGTCTTGGAATTGGGCACGTCAGCTTCACGGAAAGGATTGACACGTTTGCTGTTCCAGCCTTCGGTGTAGATGTCAGGTTCGGGCTCGAGATCGTCAATCAGATCGATGAAGGTGTTCTTCTCAATGAGTTTGATTTTATCGTTGCTGCGTTTCTGGGCGGCGAGCAGCTGCTTATGGGCCTGTGAATGAGGCGATTTTGATTTGATTGTCTGTGCCGAAACAGTCATACCTGCGAGCAGGACAGTCAGCGCGGCACATATAATGTTTTTAAGTTTTGGCATCTTGGAAGTTTTTAGTTTAAAACTCATCCGCGCCGTACACGAATTTCAGGTTGACGGGCATATAATCAAAAACTTCTTCGGGCTTGAAGAAGCGGTTGATCTCTATACGCGCGTTCTCCACTGAATCGCTGGCATGGATGATGTTGAGCGAACCGCTCATGCAGAAATCACCTCGGAGGGTGCCGGGCGCTGCCTTGCGGCCGTTGGTAACGCCTGTCATCTCGCGGAAGACGCTTACCACGTCTACCCCTTTCAGGCACATTACTATCACGGGGCTGGCTGTCATCGACTCTACTATCGAGGGGAAAAAGGGCTTGTCGACAAGATGCGCATAATGCTCGCGGAGAATCTTCTCGTCAAGCTGCATCATCTTCATTCCACAAATTATCAAACCTCTTTTCTCGATGCGCCCTATCACTTCACCTATCAGATTTCTCTCGATGCAGGAGGGCTTGAGGATAACTAATGTCTGCTCCATGGGTTTAAACACTTTTTAAGATTTTTGTTTCTCTCACTCCCAAAGTTAACCATTCAACTCGAAAAATTCCAATATTTTTATGTTATTTTTTCTAAATTTTTTTCGAGCCTCCAAAATTTCACCCCTTAACTTCCCATTATTAGCGGTTTTACGCCCAAAATATGTTTTACAACATGGTTTTAAATTAAATGCACACTCGAAAAGAAGTGTGCAATAACGCAAGTTACAATGTGTTAATATTTGTTAACAACCACCTAAATATCCCATTATCAGCATTCACCGCATTCCGTCTTGAAAATCGCAGACACAAAAGCGATTTTTCTGAACCAAAGCGACCGCCCCATTGTAAATATATCAAGGATTGTCTATATAAACTCAAGGATTGTCTATATAAACTAAGGAATAACTGAATATGAGCCTACAATTCATATTGCTGACGGCCTCAAAAGCCGCGCATACCGCCTCGAAAGTGGTGCCCACGGAGATAGCCAGAGATGAGAACACATATGCCGTTGCGCGACTGCTGATGAAGTTTGTTCACTGGATAATGGATCTTGTTGGAGCACCCAATAGCGAGACTTTGTTCATGTGGCTTTATGTGATTGTGGTGTGCGCGGTGTCCATCATTATTGGCGAGATCATCAAATGGATTCTTGTATGGGCACTTCGCGGACTGTCAAAAGTGCTGAAATCGAAATTCTACAGTTATCTGGCGCAGCGGCATTTCTTTGTGAAGGCATGCCGCATCATCCCGCCGCTGATTTTCCTAATCCTCATCCAGTTTACGCTCTACCTCCATATGGGAGTGCTGACATGGCTCACGCGCATTGCCTGGGCATACTTCGCCGCAATGTTTGCCTGGTCTCTCTGCACATTATGCGATGTGATCTGGCGCTCTTTTGATGAGCGCGACAATGTGCGCAAACTTCCACTTAAAGGGATTGTTCAGGTGGTGAAATTTTTCATCTGGGCCGTGGCGATTGTGATTATTGCTGCCGTGCTTGTCGACAAATCGCCTGACACGCTATTGGCCGGCTTGGGCGCCTTTGCGGCTGTGCTGATGCTGGTGTTCCGGGATTCTATACTTGGAATTGTGGCAGGCGTGCAACTGTCGCAGAATGATTCGCTGCATGTTGGCGATTGGATTTCGATCCCTGACAGCGATGCCAACGGCACTGTGGATGAAGTGTCCCTTACACAGGTTAAGATTATAAATTGGGACAAGACGGTCTCCACCATCCCTCCATATTCTTTACTGTCCAAGGGCTTCAAGAATATGCGCAACATGCAGATTTCGCATACGCGCCGCATCCAGCGCAGTTATATGATTGATGCCGACAGCGTGATGGAAACCACCGAGGCAATGCTTGACGAATTTGCAAAGATTCCGCTTATGACCGATTGGATTGCAAAGAAGCGCGAACAGAAGGCTGCGGGAAAAACGGAGGATGTCGCCAACAGCGCGGGACTTGCCGACGGCACCATAGACACGAACCTCGGCGTGTTCCGCGCATACATGCAGATATGGCTCAGCAAGAACCCGAATATCTCACACGCCGACACTTGCTTTGTGACCACACTGCCCCAGACCACCAACGGCATTCCGCTGCAGATATACTGCTTCACGTCGACATCGAGTTGGATTCCTTATGAGGGAATCATGGCAGGTGTGTTCGAGCATATGGCAGCAATGCTTTATAAATTCAACCTGTATACATTCGAGGCTGTCACGGGACGCGACACTCTTGCAGATGGCTTCATGAGCCCGGGCAAGAATCCGGCACCGATATTCGGCATCCCCTATCCCTTCTTCAGGGGATCAGGCACGCCGCTTGCACCCGGCACGCCTCCCGACGGAGTCTATAAGAGTTGAGAATTTTGAATTTTGAAATTATAAAGGGTTGCGAGATTCGCAACCCTTAAGTATATCTTATTGCCCTTGAAAAATCAAACAAAGGAATTTACTGCAACACGTAGGGTGGTCAGGTTGCGGAGTAGGCGCTCTAGTTTGCCGAGTGGCAGCATGTTGGCGCCGTCGCTCTTGGCCTTAGAGGGATCGCGATGCGTCTCAATGAAGATACCGTCAGCTCCCACGGCAATGGATGCCGCGCCGATGCAGGAGATCAATTCAGGACGGCCACCGGTCACGCCGGATGCGGAGTTGGGTTGCTGGAGAGAGTGAGTGATATCTGCGATTACGGGGCAATTGCATTCGCGATGCATCACCGGAATCGAACGCATATCCACCACCAGGTCGCCATATCCGAAGAATGTGCCTCGCTCTGTGACACCTACCTGAAGATTTCCGCTCTGACGCACTTTGTCCACGGCAAAACGCATCGATTGAGGAGAGAGGAACTGCCCCTTCTTGATGTTCACAAAGCGACCTGTTTCGGCTGCGGCAACAAGCAGGTCGGTCTGGCGGCAAAGGAAAGCGGGTATCTGAAGGATGTCTACATATTCTGCAGCCATAGAGGCCTCCTCGGCTGTATGGATATCAGTCACCACCGGGATATGGAATTCCTCACGAACCTTTCGCAATATCTTGAGCGCCTTTTCATCACCGATACCTGTGAAGGAATCGAGGCGGCTACGGTTGGCCTTGCGGTAAGAGCCTTTGAACACATAGGGAATGTCGAGGCCGCTCGTGATTTTAACCACCTGCTCAGCGATATCGAGAGCCATCTCTTCGCCCTCAATCACACAGGGACCGGCCAGGAGGAAGAAATTGCCGGAGGGGCTTGAAGTGAGATATTGAGTTATATCTTGCATCTCTATTAATTTTGAATTTTTAAAGGGTAGTCGCTCCGCGACTGGTTTTCTTTATATTTCCATTTTTCGCGCACTGCCCTTCGCTTCGCTCAGGCTTGTACGCGGATAATATGCAATGTAGTCGCTCCGCGACTATCAATCATCAATCATTAATCGATTGCAGGGTATGCGCAGCCGTGAGGGCATAGAGAGCGGCGGTCTCTGTGCGGAGCCGCGTATTGCCTAAGGTGACGGGGATAAAGCCTTTCTCCATTGCCAGTTTCACCTCATCGCCGCTGAAATCGCCCTCGGGGCCTATTATTATGGCCATCGATTGTCTGGGATCATACTCCCGGGCGAATTCCTTGCGTTCCACGCTGTCGTTGCAATAGGCGATGAAGCGCTGCCCGGCATCGCAACCGGTCACAAACTCGCGGAATGAGAGATTCGCATCAAGTTCGGGAAGCCGGGCCTTGAGGCTCTGCTTCATCGCCGAGACGGCTATCTTCATCACTCGCTCATCTTTCACCTGCTTGCGTTCGCTGCGGTCGCATTTGATGAAGGCAATCCTGTCTACTCCAATCTCTATTGCCTTCTCCACGAGCCATTCCATACGGTCGAAATTTTTCGTAGGCGCCACTGCAAGCGTAATCGACGATTGCCAATGCCGTTCCTGCTTCTGGCGCGACAGGATGCTGACACCGGTGTGCTTGGGATGGGCGTCGATGATTTCGCAGTCGTATACGAACCCCTGTCCGTCTACCACCTGAATCCTGTCGCCTTCCCGCATACGGAGCACACGGCAACAATGAGCCGACTCCCCATCGGGGAGTTCGCCGCTGGCTTCGATGTCGGGACAATAGAACTGAATCATCTTATTCAGAGAATACTTTATTCAGTGAGTCCTGCCGGGTTGTCGCTTTCTGAGGATTCTCTGCGGATTTCCGGTTCACCCACGCGAGCGGCATTCTTATTCTCATGGAAGCAGAAGAGGAAGAGAAGGGCCACTATCAGAGCGTAACCTGCGAAGATAAACCAGCTTTCGCGCCATCCCTGAAGTTGCTGCACGGCGTCAAGTCCGGGCACGTTGACGAGTTTATTTACCACGCATGTGCCGGCAAGCACCGTACCGATGGATGCACCGACACCATTGGTCATAAGCATGAAGAGACCCTGCGCCGATGAGCGCTGTGCGGGTGCCACGCGGGAATCCACGTATAGGCCGCCCGACACATTGAAGAAGTCGAACGCCACACCGTAAACAATGCACGAGAGGATGAGGAATGTGATACCGCTCGGATTCGTGTTGCCGATGCCGAAGAAACCAAAGCGGAGCACCCAGGAGAACATTGCCATGAGCATCACGCCTTTGATGCCGATTCTATGCAGGAAGAATGGGATGGCGAGTATGCAGAGGGCCTCTGCGCATTGCGAAATGGAGATGAGGAAGGTGGGATTAACAGCCCAGAAACCTCCGGCATATTCAGGCACCTCGTTGAAATGGTTGATATACATCGAGCCATAACTGTTTGTGATCTGCAGCGACACACCAAGAAGCATACTGAATATGAAGAACATCGCCATATCCTTATGCTTGAAGAGGGTGAATGCCTTGAGTCCGAGGGCGTCGGAAAGGGATTTCTTGTTTCCGCCCTTTGCCACAGGGCAGGCAGGAAGAGTAAGCGAATAAAGGGCGAGCAGGAGGCTCACGCAGCCGCAAAGGATAAACTGGGTGTAGCTGAACTGGATTTTCTCTCCGCCGATGGCTATGAAATTTACGGCAAATTCGGCGCAGATGAAGCCGATGGTGCCGAATGTGCGGATTGGGGGGAAGTCGTCGATAGTGCTGAGATGATTTTTCTCAAGACCATTGAATGCCACGGAATTGGCGAGACCTATCGTAGGCATGAAGAATGCTACGGAAAGAGTGTATAGCGTGAACAGCGGCCCGAAGGTCAGTGTGCCCTGGGTGGCGAGCATGTCGGCCGCGCATAGGCCGGCGGCAATCATGAAACCGCCTGCGAGCAAATGGCAGATGCTGAATGTGATCTGTGCCGGCACCCAGCGGTCGGCGATGATGCCGATGAGGGCAGGCATAAATATGGACACAAGGCCCTGCACAGTATAAAACCAGAACACCTGTTCGCCGAGGCCGTGCGAGCCAAGGAACATACCCATCGATACAAGATACGTGCCCCAGACGGCAAACTCGAGAAAGTTCATTGCCGCAAGGCGTACCTTGATGTTTGTCTTTCCTGTCATTGTATATTTTTCTTAAGAATGCGTTTATATCCTCTTAACATTTTGGAGAGAGGGTATCCTTTATACGAGTTGCAAATTTAAGAAAAATATCGATATAAATCGAATCGGGTGGAATTTTTCGAAGGTAACGGTTCTAATTTTCCTCGTTGCAGGTCTGGAGAAGCTGTGAACGTGAAAGAATCGAGAGGGTTTGCGGGTCGATACGCTTCACAAGGCCGGTTTGTTCGAGTAGTTCAATCTCGCGTGCGTAGCATTCGCGGTTGCAGCAGAGCACTTCAGCGATGTCGCGTCCGCGCGACACTATACGGATGTCGGCGGCATTATTATATGTGGAAAGGGCCACCAGAGCGGCCAGACGGCATTTCAGGTTGCAGCCGGGAAGCGCATTGCTCACTTCCTCGCAACGTTGGCCCTTGCGCGACAAATAGTTGAGGCAGTTGATCAGGTAAATCTGGCTCGACTGCAGCAGTTGGCGGTAATTATCCTTGGAGAAATACATCAGGCCGCTGTCCTGGAGGGCGATGGCATCAAATTCAAATTTTGTGTTAAGGCCGAAGAGCGAACCGAAGCCTACCACGCTGCCCGGGCCGATGGTCTCGGTTACAACGGCCTGCCCATGGGCCACGGGATGTTCAAGACGAAGGCGGCCGGAGAGAATGCAGATCACATACTGACAGTTCTCTCCAAAGGATATCACCTTATCATCTGTTTTGAAGTTCTTAAACTGAAGAGAGGTCTTTTCGAGAAATAGTGATATCTGATCGTGGGAAGCGCCCTTGAACAGGGGGATGTTCATCAGGATCTCATACATTGTGTTCATAGCGTAAAGGTTTGTAAGTTTGTAAGTTTTCGAACTCGACTCAAATTATCAACAAATTAAGCAAAAAAAAGTCAAATCTCCAAATCCCAACTCAAAAATTTCGCAAAGCACTCACCGACCCGCAGCTCTGCCACAAGTCCGGGAGTGCCGCCACCATCCACGGGTACGGCAATCACTCCAGTCGCGCAGCGACTGCCCTATTATATTTCGGACCAGCGGATTTTTCCGGTGCATGTTTTGTGTTAAAAAATGCAAATGCCTAAATTTGTAAGATGAATA
>CAJLTZ010000053.1 GCA_905209725.1 uncultured Muribaculaceae bacterium | reverse complement strand
TCTTCAACTTGCTGAGCTGCATCAAAAATCGGTCGCCCCTGCATTAACATTTTTTGTGGGATGGGGTCTTAATTTATCGATTATGAGCGAGATGATTGTAACTATCGTGGGATATGCGGCTGCGATTTGCATGGTGTGTGGCTATCTGCCGCAGGCCATTTATACCATACGCACGCGCGAAACCGACGGCATCGCCCTCCCCACTTTCCTGCTGATGGGGTTAGGGTCGGTTTTCTTCGTGATTCAGGGCATCATGCTCGATAATATCCCGCTTGTGATCACCAACCTGCTGACAGGCATCTCCTCAGCGATCATCACCGCCATCAAGATCTACAACGACCACATCCGCAAGCCGAAAAAGTAGCATTCAGCAAAGCAAAAGGCATCCCTATCCCCCGGCCGCAGTGTCATTCACCTATATTTTATCGGCGAGATTTGGTCAGTTTGGCGATTATGCGTATTTTTGCATCGATCTGGCATAAATTGCCATATATAGAGAATGACTCTTGCGATTGTTTGCCCTTGCTATAATGAGGAGGAGGTGCTTGCTCATAGCGCCGCACGTCTCACTGCCCTGCTCGACGAGATGCATGCCGATGGCCTCGTGTCGGAACAAAGTTTCGTGCTTTTTGTCAACGATGGTTCGGCCGATTCCACCTGGCAGGTGATTTCACGCCTGCATGCCGACAACCCGACCCAACTGAAGGGCCTCAACCTGGCCCATAACGTGGGGCACCAGAATGCCATCATGGCGGGAATGATGACGGCCGCCGAGCATGCCGACGGGGTGGTGACCATCGACGCCGACCTGCAGGACGACATCCGCTGCATCCCGAAGATGGTGAAGGATTACCGCGAGGGCTATGATGTGGTGTATGGCGTGAAGGTGTCGCGCGAGGCTGACCCGGCACTCAAGCGCTTATCCGCGCAGGCATTCTATAAACTTCAGGAACAACTTGGCGTCAAGACCATCTACAATCACGCCGATTTCCGCTTCCTGAGCCGCCGCGTGGTGAAGGAACTGGCCAGGTATGGCGAAAAAAACCTCTTCCTGCGTGGCATTATCCCGATGATAGGCTATCCCTCCACCACTGTCGACGATGTGATATCGGAGCGAACGGCAGGCAAGTCGAAATATACGCTCAAGAAGATGTTGGGGCTGGCGCTGAATGGCATCACCTCCTTCAGCGTGACCCCTATCAATGCGATATTGGGATTGGGAGGCATCTTCATGCTGATAGCCTTGGCGATTGGAATCTATGTGATTGTTTCGCTGGCTATGGGGGATGCCGTGCACGGTTGGGCGTCGCTGATGCTTTCCATATGGTTTGTGGGCGGCGTGGTGCTGCTGGCTATCGGGGTGATCGGCCTCTACATCGGCCGCATCTTCATCGAGGTGAAAAATCGGCCGCTATATCATATTCAGGAATTGCTGTTCTGATTTTTTGAGATCCATTCGCGGGCGAAGGGGGTGAAGGTGGTGAATTCGGCGCCGAGACGCTTGAGGTCCTTGATGAGGAGGTCGAGGCGGGCGGCCATGTCGGGGCCGGAATGGCGCGCGTGGACGAAATTCAGTTTGAATTCGGGATGCTCGCCGAGGGGATAGAACTCCCAGGGATGGAAGTATGTGGTGAAATATCCTTCGTGGCGGATGGTGCGGCGCACGAGGGCGCGATACCATGAGCCGGGCAGATGGTGGTAACTGAGCCAGAAGAGGGGGAAGCGTACCCAGGGGGTGACGCTGGCCGGAATCTGGAGCACGCCGTCGAGCATGAAGGGGCGGCGGGGCGAATTGAGATGCATGTATTTGCCCGGGATGAAGGTGGGATTGAGCGAGGAATTGTAGAGATAGCCGCAGCGTGCAATCTCCAGCTCCGACACGGGGAACATGCGCGGCTGGCGGTAGCCTGTCACCTTGCAGCCGGTGAGTTGCTCGATGATGATCTTCGACTGCTCCACGTCGGAGGGCTGCGGATGCCAGTGGTCCACGCCGTGGGAAGCCACCTCGTGGCCGTCGCCGATGATGACCCTTATCACGTCGGGAGCCTCGCGCACGAAATTGGCCGTGCAGAAAAATGTGGCCTTCACGCCGTTGCGGCGCAGCACGTCGAGAATGCGCAGCGTGCCCTCGCGCGACACGCGCATCGAATCCTGAAGGGAGATCTCCACACCCTTCTCGCGGGGAACGTCGAATTCCTCCGTGTCAAAACTAAGCAGAGCTTTCATATTTTGCAAAGTTACGTCTTTATTTGTAAAAATTAAAATAAATCACTAATTTTGCGGTTTGAAGGGTGGTCCGCACTGCGGGCTGCCGGCTGGCATGCCTCTGTAGTTCAACGGATAGAATAGAAGTTTCCTAAACTTTAGATAGGGGTTCGATTCCCCTCGGAGGTACAAAGATTCCGCCGCCCTGTTTCCGGAGCGCCATGCTGATTGCATAGTTAGGAGGCCGGAAATTTGGATAATAGCCAAAAACTGACTAACTTTGCGAGCTGAATCAAAAAAAGAAAGCCGGTTCGGGGTCTTCCGTGTGAGGGTCTCGGGCTGAAAAACGTTTGAAAAATTGGGAAAATTCACGGCATATAAGGTAGAACTGGCATCGCTTGCCGACGGCCACTACGAGCAGGAGTTCGAGATAGGCAAGAAACTCTTCGAGGATATGGAGAACACCGACATCCTCGACGCCAACGTGCATGTCCATCTCGACCTGGACAAGCGCAACGAGGCCTACGACTGCAAATTCAAGTTGAAGGGCGAGATCCAGATACCGTGCGACCGCTGTCTTGACCCGCTCACATATGAGATCGACACGGAATATCATGTGGTGGTGACCTATGGCGACAGCTACGATGACGGGGCGGACAACCTGCTGGTGATTCCCTACAGCAACAGTTACATCAATGTGGCCTATATGCTCTACGACACCATCCTTCTGGAGATACCTCTGCGGCATGTGCATCCGTTAGGGAAGTGCAACCGCGCGATGGCCGACGTGCTGCGCAAGCACAAGCGCGCCAACGACGAGGAGATGGAGGAGGCGCTCGACGACGTGGATGCCGAGATTGAGAACGACGACTAAAAGACAAACTGAGGATTTCAGAAAATCTCAACGAATATAAACAAAATAAAATAGCAAGAGAAAATGGCACATCCTAAACGCAGACAATCGCACACACGTACGGCAAAACGCCGCACGCACGACAAGGCACAAGTTCCCACGATCGTACTCTGCCCCAACTGCGGCGCATGGCACGTATATCACACTGTATGCGGCGAATGCGGATATTACCGCGGCCGTCAGGTGATTGAAAAATAAAACATGGCCTTGAAGTTGTTTAAATAATACAAACAACTTTCCAGCGCGAAAGCATTCGCGACAATATAATAAAGCATGGTTAACGCAAAGATAAGCGGCATAGCTTCATATGTTCCCGACGACATCCTCGACAATGAGATGCTGTCGAAGATTGTGGACACCAACGACGAGTGGATCACAACCCGTGTGGGCATCAAGGAACGCCGCATCCTCAAGGACCCTGACAAGGGGTCGAGTTATATGGGCACGCGCGCCGTGGCGAAGCTGCTCAAGGAGACCGGCACCTCCCCCGAGGAGGTGGAGCTGATGATCTGCTGCACGTCGAATCCCGACTACCGTTTCCCCTCGACAGCATCGATAATGATCCACGAGCTCGGGCTAAGCAACTGCTACGGCTACGACCTGGAGGCGGCGTGCGCCGGATTCCTGGTGACGCTGCAGACAGCCCGCGCATATATCCAGGCAGGTCTCTACAAGAAGGTGATTGTGGTGGCCGCCGAGAAGATGTCGAGCATGACCAATTATAAGGACCGGGCCACCTGCCCGCTCTTCGCCGACGGTGCCGCCGCCGTGCTTATGGAGCCCACCGAGGAAAACGTCGGCATCATCGACGGCGAATTCCACATCGACGGCGAAGGCCGCGACCATCTGCTCATGAAGGCCGGCGGCAGCGCCCGCTCGGCTTCCCACGAAACCGTCGATGCCGGCGAACATTTCGTATATCAGGATGGCCGTGTGGTCTATAAACACGCAGTGCGCGACATGCTCTCCTCTTCCCAGTCGGTGATGGCCCGCAACGGACTTACACCCGAATCGGTCGACTGGTTCGTGCCCCATCAGGCCAACCTCCGAATCATCGAGGCTGTGGGCGGCAGAATCAAGATCCCCACAGAGAAAATCCTTGTCAATATCCAGCACCGGGGCAACACCTCGGCCGCTTCAATCCCCCTCTGCCTTGATGAATACAAACATCAGCTCAAGAAGGGAGACAAGGTGCTTCTTACGGCGTTCGGCGCCGGATTCACCTGGGGTGCCGTATACCTCATCTGGGCTTTCGACTCCTGATCATGACGCGCCGCTCGCCGACGCCTCTATTCCATCTACGGGCATCCGATTCTTTCCGATGCCCTTTTTCTTTTAATACATCACTAAACCTTCCCCCTTCCTCAGAGGTTTTTACTGATAACCCAAATGAATTGAGACATGACAGAAATAGAAAACGATAAACATCGCGCCGGATTCGTCAACATCGTGGGCAACCCGAATGTGGGCAAGTCAACGCTGATGAACGACCTCGTGGGGGAACGTCTTTCCATCATCACCTCCAAAGCCCAGACCACGCGCCATCGCATCATGGGCATCGTGAATACGCCTGAATATCAGATTGTATATAGCGACACGCCGGGCGTGCTAAAACCCAAATACAAACTCCAGGAATCGATGCTGGAGTTTTCCGAGGGCGCCCTCACCGACGCCGACGTGCTCATCTATGTCACCGACGTGGTGGAGGACCCGGAGAAAAACAAGGACTTCCTCGACCGCGTGGCCAAGGAGAAGGTGCCTGTGCTGCTGGTGATCAATAAGATCGACCTGCTCAAGAACCAGGATGAACTCAACGCGCTTGTGGACAAATGGCACGAACGCCTCCCGAACGCGGAGATCTTCCCCACCAGCGCCACCAACCATTTCAACACCGACAATCTGAAGAACCGAATCGTGGAACTCCTCCCGGTGTCGCCCCCATTCTTCGGCAAGGACGCGCTCACCGACAAACCGGCCCGCTTCTTCGTGACCGAGATTATCCGCGAGAAACTCCTGCTCGACTATGACAAGGAGATTCCCTACAGCGCCGAGGTGATTGTGGAGAAATTCGAGGAGAAGGAGAACGCAATCCATATCATGGCAGTGATCTATGTGGAGCGCGACTCGCAGAAGGGAATCATCATCGGCAAGGGTGGCGCCAAGATCAAGAAGGTCGGCATCGAGGCCCGTCAGGACATCGAGCAGTTCTTCGGCAAGAAGGTCTATCTGGAACTCTTCGTGAAAGTGGAGAAAGACTGGCGCAACCGCGAGAACAAGCTCCGCGAATTCGGATACAAGGAGTAACAAATTCAAAATTCAAAATTATAAAAAGTGGGAAAGCTGATAGCAATAGTAGGGCGGCCGAACGTGGGGAAATCCACGCTCTTCAACCGCTTGACGCAGACACGACGGGCGATTGTGGACGACACGTCGGGCACCACGCGCGACCGCCAGTATGGCAAGGTCGACTGGGATGGCCAGGAGTTTTCAATCGTCGACACCGGCGGCTGGGTGGTCAATAGCGACGACGTGTTTGAGGAGGAGATCAATAAGCAGGTGCAGATAGCCATCGAGGAGGCCGACGTGATCCTCTTCGTGGTGGACTCGTCCACCGGCGTCACCGACCTCGACGACAAGGTGGCGCAGATACTGCGCCGTTCCGGCAAACCTGTGATTGTGGTGGCCAACAAGGAGGATGTCTCCGGCGCCCGGTATAACGTGGCCGAGTTCTATTCCCTCGGCCTCGGCGACCCGATAGAGGTGTCGTCGGCCAACGGCAGCGGCACCGGCGACCTGCTCGACGAGATCGTGCGCGACATGCCCGACCGCCCCGATACGGAGGATACGGCTGAAGATGTGGCTAAGTTTGCCATCGTGGGACGCCCCAACGCCGGCAAGTCGTCGCTCATCAATGCCTTCATCGGCGAGGAGCGACACATCGTGACCGACATCGCAGGCACCACCCGCGACTCCATCTATCACCGCTACAACAAGTTTGGCTTCGACTTCTACCTTGTCGACACCGCCGGCATCCGCAAGAAGCAGAAGGTGAACGAGGATATCGAGTATTATAGCGTGATCCGCTCCATCCGCGCCATCGAGGCCTCCGACGTGTGCATCCTGCTGATCGACGCCACCCGCGGCATCGAAGGCCAGGACGCCAATATCTTCGGCCTCATCCAGCGCAACAGGAAGGGCCTGGTGGTGTGCGTCAATAAGTGGGACCTCGTGGAGGACAAGTCAATCACGGCCCAGAAGAATTTCGAGGCGGCTATAAAGAATAAGTTCGCCCCCTTCACCGACTTCCCGGTGCTCTTCACCTCGGCGCTCACCAAGCAGAGGATCTATAAGGTGCTGGAGACGGCCATCGAGGTCTACAACAACCGGCGACGCACCATCCCCACCTCGCAGCTCAACACCTACATGCTCGAGCAGATAGCGCTTACGCCTCCGCCGAGCAATAAGGGCAAGTTCGTGAAAATCAAGTATGTCACGATGCTGAAGGATGCCGTGATACCCACGTTTGTGTTCTTCTGCAACCTGCCGCAATGGGTAAAGGAGCCCTACCGCCGCTTCCTGGAGAACAAAATCCGGGAGAAATGGGACTTCCACGGCACCCCCATCGCCATCTTCATGCGCGAAAAGTAAGTGTTAAACATTTATAAATAATGTTAAAATATCGGGAATAATGGATGGTAAGAGGAGGGAATTGGCGCAATCATATGGATATACGGCCAATTTTTATTAACTTTGCAATTGATTTCCGGAGGGGACAAGCGTCTCCTCCTCATTTTTTAACTAATGATAGACAAAAAAGAGATAGAGGCCTGGCTCGACAAGGAGCTTGAGGGAACTGATATGTTTCCTGTAAGCGTGGAGGTTACGGCTTCGGGTGAGATCCGCATCGAGGTGGACTCCGAGGGGAGTGTGGACATCGACCGCTGCGTGGAGCTTTCGCATGATTTCGAGGAGGCGTTTCCGCGCGACGACGAGGACTATGAACTCGAGATTGGATCGGCCGGCATCACATCCCCGCTGCGCGTTCGCCGTCAATATGACAAGAACGCCGGCCACGAGGTGGAGGTGCTTACCCGCGACGGCCGTAAGCTCACCGGCACGCTTCTCGAGCCCGACGACGAGGGTTTCACGCTCCGCCGCATGGTGAAGGTGCGCCCCGAAGGTGCCAAGCGACCCGTGGAGCAGCCCGAGGACGAGCACCTCGCATATGCCGACTGCAAGAGCGTGGTGCCGGTGCTCAAGTTCTGAGCCTACGGCTCTCATTTAATTGTAAACCAATAGGGCACGCCTCTTCCTGCCGCTGTGGAAGAGGGCCTGATTCAAGATAATAGATAAAAAGTCTTATGGCAAAAAAAGCAGAGACAGTGAATATGGTCGACCGGTTCGCCGAGTTCAAGGAGCTCAAGAACATCGACAAGACCACGATGATATCGGTGCTTGAGGAGTCTTTCCGCAATGTGCTGGCAAAGATGTTCGAAACCGACGAGAACTTCGACGTGATCATGAACCCCGACAAGGGCGACTGCGAGATCTACCAGAATCTCGAGGTGGTGCCCGACGGCGAGGTGGAGAAACCCTACATGCAGATCGGACTCACGGAGGCACGCGAGATTGACCCCGAGTGTGAGATCGGCGAGGATGTGGCCAAGCAGATATTCTTTGAGGAGTTTGGCCGCCGCGCCATCCTCAACCTGCGCCAGACGCTGCAGTCGAAGATCCTCGACCTGCAGAAAGACGCCATCTACAGCAAGTTCAAGGAACTTGAGGGTGAAGTGATCGTAGGCGAGGTGCATCAGATCTGGAAGCGCGAGATGCTTCTGCTCGACGAGGAGCAGAACGAGCTCATCCTGCCGAAGGAGGAGCAGATCCGCGGCGACTTCTTCCATAAGGGCGACATGGTGAAGGCCATCGTGAAGCGTGTGGACAATCCCAACGGCAATCCGAAGGTGATCATCTCCCGCACCGACCCGCGCTTCATGTGCCGACTGTTCGAGCAGGAGGTTCCGGAGATCCATGACGGACTGATCACGATCAAGGGAGTGGCCCGTGAGCCAGGCCAGCGCGCCAAGATCGCCGTGGAGAGCTACGACGACCGCATCGACCCCGTAGGCGCCTGCGTGGGCATCAAGGGCAGCCGCATCCACGGCATCGTGCGTGAACTCCACAATGAGAATATCGACGTGATCTGCTACACGGCAAATCCGCAACTCTATATCCAGCGAGCCCTCAGCCCCGCCAAGATCTCCTCGATGCGTATCAACGAGGAGGAGAAGAAGGCCGAGGTGTTCCTGCATCCCGAGGAGGTGAGCCTCGCCATCGGCAAGGATGGTCTCAACATCCGTCTGGCCACAAAACTCACCGGCTATAACATCGACGTATACCGCGACATCGAGGAGGGCGAGGAGGATATCTACCTCGACGAATTCCGCGACGAGATCGACGACTGGGTGGTAGAGGCCCTCAAGGACCTCGGCCTCGGCACGGCGAAGGCTGTGCTCAACGCCCCGAAGGAGATCCTCGAACAGGCCGACCTCGAAGACGACACCATCGAGCATGTGCTTGAGGTGCTCCGCGCCGAGTTCGAGTGATTCCGCGCCAAGTCCGGGTACTTTTTTTGAATTTCTAACCACAGTATATGCGCACTAAGATCAGTAAAGTAGCAAAAGACCTCAACGTGGGGGTATCCACAGCCGTGGAATTCCTCCGCAAGCACAACATCGACGTCGAGGAGGGCAACATCAACGCCCGCATCGACGACGCGGCCGTCGAGCTGCTCACCCGTGAGTTCAGCAACGACAAGGTCGCAAAGACGGAGGCGCGCCACATCAGCACGAGCCGCCGCGAAGAGTCCAAGGATCGTAAAAACGAACGCAAGGAAGCCGCGCTCACATCGCGTGGCACAGGCCCCCGCATCCTTGGCAAGATCGACCTCAACAACCCCCGTGGCGGCATGATCGAAGCCAACGCCAATACTGTGGAGCAACCCGCCAAACCGGAGCCGGCCGCCAAGCCTGAGGCCCCGAAACCGGAGTCCCCCAAGCCGGAGTCCCCTAAGCCGGAGCCCGCTAAGCCGGAGCCTGCTAAGCCGGAGGCTCCCGCCGGGGAGAAGCCCAAGGCCGAAAAGGCAGAGCAGCCCGCAAAGGAGCATCCCAAGGCTGAGCAGCCGAAAGCTGAAGAACCAAAGGTTGAGGCCCCCAGGGCAGAGCAGCCGAAGCCGGAACCCGTGAAGGAGCAGCCGAAGGCCGCCGAGCAGCCCCGTCAGGAGCAGCCGAAGAAGGAAAAGGCCGCCAAGGAACAGCCCAAGGCAGCACAGCCGAAGAAGGAGGAACCGAAAAAGCCGGCCGAGGCTCCCAAGGAAACACCCAAGGAGCCTGCGAAGGAGCCTGCCAAAGAGGAGAAGAAGGAGAACGAGCCATTCCGCCTGGGGGGAGCGCCCCAGGCCCCGGGCCTGAAAGTGCTGGGCAAGATCGACCTCTCGGCCATCAACCAGAGCACCCGCCCGCGCAAGCGCGGCCGTGGCGACAAGCGTAACGGTAACGGCAACGGAAATGGCCAGGGCCAGAACGGTCAGGGTCAGAACGGTCAGGGTCAGAATGGTCAGAACGGCGACCGCCGCAAGCGCCAGCGCATCGGCAAGGAGAAAGTCGATGTGGAGAAGGCAGCGCAGCAGCCAGGATTCGGCAGCGACTCCCGTGGCGGCAACAATAACGACCGCAACCGCAACGGCAGTGGCGCCAACAACCAGCGCGGCGACCGCAACCGTAAGCGCGGCGAACGCAACAACGACCGCGACCGTCGCCCGCAGCGCCAGGAGGTCAGCACCGAGGATGTTCAGAAGCAGGTGAAAGAAACGCTCGCTCGCCTCACAAGCAAACAGGTCAAGAAATCGGCCAAATTCCGCAAGGAGAAACGCGAGGAGATGCACAACCGCGAGGCCCGTCTCGCCGAAAAGGAGGCTGCCGAAAGCAAGATCCTGAAGATTACCGAGTTCGTGACCGTAAACGACCTCGCCAACCTGATGGATGTGCCCGTCAACAAGGTGATCGCCACCTGCATGAGCCTCGGCGAGATGGTGTCCATCAACCAGCGCCTCGATGCCGAGACCATCAATATCGTGGCCGAAGAGTTCGGATTTGAGACGGAGTTTGTGTCAGCCGACGTCACAGAGGCCATCGAGAATCCCGTGGACAAGGAGGAGGACCTCCAGCCCCGTCCGCCGATTGTGACGGTGATGGGGCATGTGGACCACGGCAAGACCTCGCTGCTCGACTATATCCGCAAGGCCAACGTGATCGCAGGCGAGGCCGGCGGCATCACGCAGCACATCGGCGCCTACAATGTGAAACTCCCCGACGGACGCCACATCACATTCCTCGACACCCCGGGTCATGAAGCGTTCACCGCCATGCGTGCCCGTGGCGCGAAGGTCACCGACCTCGCCATCATCATCGTGGCGGCCGACGACGACGTGATGCCCCAGACCGTGGAGGCCATCAACCATGCTTCCGCTGCCGGCGTGCCGATGGTCTTCGCCATCAATAAGATAGACAAACCCACAGCCAACCCCGACAATATCAAGCAGCAGCTTGCCAATATGAACTACCTCGTGGAGGAATGGGGCGGCAAATATCAGAGCCAGGACATCTCCGCCAAGAAGGGTATCGGTGTGGATGAACTTATGGACAAGGTGCTTCTCGAAGCCGAGCTTCTCGACCTGAAGGCCAACCCCAACCGCAGCGCCATCGGCAGCGTGATTGAGTCGAGTCTCGACAAGGGTCGCGGCTATGTGGCCACGGTGCTCGTGCAGAACGGCACGCTGCGCGTGGGCGACGTGATTCTGGCCGGCACCAACTATGGCAAGATCAAGGCGATGTTCAATGAACGCAACCAGCGCGTCACGGAGGCCCGCCCCGCCGAGCCGGTGCTTATCCTAGGCCTCAACGGCGCTCCGCAGGCCGGCGACACTTTCAATGTGCTCCCCACAGAGCAGGAGGCCCGCGACATCGCCTCCAAGCGCGAACAACTCCAGCGCGAGCTCTCGCTGCGCACCAAGAAGCGCCTCGGACTCGAGGAACTTGGCCGTCGCCGCGCACTCAACGACTTCCACGAACTCAACCTCGTGGTCAAGGGCGACGTGGACGGTTCGGTGGAGGCTCTCAGCGATTCGCTGCTCAAACTTTCCACTCCAGAAATCCAGGTCAATGTGCTGCATAAGGGCGTGGGGGCCATCTCCGAATCGGATGTCACGCTCGCAGCCGCTTCCGACGCCATCATCATCGGTTTCCAGGTGCGCCCCTCGGGTGCCGCACGCCGTGAGGCCGAGAAGGAGGGCGTGGAAATCCGCCTCTACTCCGTGATCTACAAGGCCATCGAGGAGGTGAAGGACGCCATGGAGGGCCTCCTCTCTCCCGAAATCAAGGAGGAGGTCACCGGTACGGCCGAAGTGCTCCAGACCTATCACATCTCGAAGGTGGGGACCATCGCCGGCGCCATTGTGCGTGAAGGCAAGATCAAACGCGCATCGAAAGTGCGCCTCATCCGCGACGGAATCGTGGTTTACACCGGCGAACTCGGCAGCCTGAAGCGCTTCAAGGACGATGCGAAGGAGGTAGTGTCCGGTTACGACTGCGGCCTCTCCATCCAGGGCTACAACGATATCCGCGAAGGGGATATGGTCGAGGCCTATGAGGAGGTCGAGGTGAAGAAAACACTCTCTTGATATGCACTATTTTGTGAATATCGGCTCCAACCTCGGCGTGCGCGCACTCAATATCAGCCGCGCGGTGAGGGCCATAGAGAGCCGCTTCGGATATTTCGAAATATCGAAAATGATGGAATCGGAGCCCCAGGGCTTCGATTCCGTCAATCTTTTCAGCAATGTGGCCGTGATGTTCATCTCCGACAAGGAGCCGGCAGAGGTGCTGGAGATTCTCCAGGAGATAGAGCGCGAGCTGAACCCGACACCCCACCGCTATGCCGACGGCAGCTACTCCGACCGCGTGCTCGACATCGACATCATGGCCGTTGACGAGATGCAGATCAATACGCCCCGGCTGAAGGTGCCGCATCCGCGTCTCGCCGAGCGGAAATTCTTCCTGCAGCCATTCGCAGAACTCGCCCCCCTCTGGCGCCACCCCGCCACCGGCCTCACCTGCGAACAAATGCTCACCCGCCTGTAATTCAACATTCAACATTTACACAATGCGTCTCGACCTAATCACAGTTCACCCGGAGATGCTGGAGCCATTCTTCAGATGTTCGATCCTTAAGCGAGCCCAGGACAAGGGGCTTGCCGAGATTGTGGTGCATAATCTCCGCGACTATACCACCAACCGCCACCGGAAGGTTGACGACTATCCCTTTGGGGGCGAGGCTGGAATGGTGATGACGGTGCAGCCCATCGACGCCTGCATCTCGGCGCTGAAGGCAGAGCGCGACTACGACGAGGTGATCTTCACCACACCCGATGCACCCACATTCAATCAGCCGATGGCCAATGAGCTGTCGTTGCTGAATAACATCATCATCCTTTGCGGGCATTACAAGGGGATCGACTTCCGCATCCGCGAGCATCTTATAACGCGCGAAATCTCCATCGGCGACTATGTGCTCACCGGCGGCGAACTGCCCGGGGCAGTGATAGCCGACGCAGTGGTGCGATTATTGCCGGGTGTGATAGGCGACGAGCAGAGTGCGCTTTCCGACTCATTCCAGGACGGGCTGCTGGCACCACCCGTATATTCGCGGCCTGCGGAATACAAAGGATGGCGCGTGCCGGATATTTTATTGTCCGGCCATGAAGCCAAGATCGCCGAATGGCGCTACGAGCAGGCTCTCGACCGCACCCGCCGCCTCCGCCCCGACCTTCTCGATGGGTAATGGAGAACCTTGAATCCCCGGCGCGCCCTCTTTTTTTGATTTATTTTTCCTTCGAAATCTATTTATAGTTTGTTTTTTATATTTTTTTTGTATTTTTGCACTTTGTAGACATGTAGGACTCTGTTGCAACAACAACAACAACCGACCTTCAGGCCAACAACAATAACCACCAATACCACAGAAAACAATTAAAACCTAACAACCAATATCATTCATCGTTTTATGAAGCATCGCTTACTTACAGGCACGCTGGCTCTCTCAGCCGCATGCCTCTTTGCACAGGCTGAACTCATCAGCCTCTCAGTGGGCAACAATCAGGCAGATTACGGCACATTCCGCGGCCGTGACCTCCAGACTTCCCCCCGCAAAGCTGCCGACGGGCAGAAAAAACAAAATCGTGTGGTCGGCCTCTATTCCCAGGACGGCAATTTTGAGGACTTCGACAAGTATGGCACTCTCGAACTCCTTTACGAAGAGGACTTCTCCCTGCTCACCACAGGGTCAGAGGACAAACCCGACACCTCTATTTCAGACCTTAATGTCCCCCACCAGACTGAGGACGACGTTCCTGGTCTGCCGCGTGAACAGTGGATCACAAGCTGGAACGACATGAACCCCAAGTATACTCATGCCACCAATGACAAGGGAGAGAAGTATCGCTGGGGCATCGGCGGTTTCTATCCCGCAGGCGGGATGGTCGGCACCGTGACGTTCGACCAAGAACACCCTGAGGCTCATGTCGTGACACCTCGCTACGACTATACACCCTGTGATGGTCTTGTGGTTGTCGAGTTCCGCGCAAAGGGCAGCAGTTCGCAGAGCATACTGAAGGTCGATGTAGCAGAAACCAACCATTTTGCGCCCAATTGGTCGTATCCCGATGACGGCTTCACTTTCCAGAATATTCCCAACCAGTGGGTTACATATCGTGTCCTTTTCCAGAACTGCGGTGAATCCACAATTATGAATATTTATGGAGCCGGTGCTGATGGCCAGATGTGGCTTGACGACGTGAAGGTTTACGCCCTGAAACCACACGCAGCTACTCCCAAGCCTGTTCACTTCGCTGATTTCGACGGCAAGAGCTTCAAAGCCCGCTGGACAAAGGTGGACGGAGTGGACGGATATCTGCTTGACGTTTGGCGCATCGACTATAAGAGCAACCGCCATGAGGTGCTCACAGATCAAGCTGTCAATGACACCGTTTACACTGTGACCGACGTTGACCCCGACGACGTCTATTATTATCAGATCCGTTCGAAGAAAGGTGAATATACGTCGCTTCCCTCAACAGTAGAGGAGGTATACGGCATCAAGATTCCCGAGATTGAGAATTTAGAGGCTCTTGACAATCTCGGCAACAGCTGGACCGCACACCTTGAGGAGATCCCCTCAGCATTCGGCAACGGTATCATGGCAGAAATGGAGCGCGAAGCCACAGAGGACGGTCCATTCATCATCACTGAAGAGCACTTCGACGGCTGGTCGAAAGATTTTTATCCCAACGGCCAAGTATTCACTAAGGAGAACCCCTCGCACGGAGAGACCATCGTGGGCTTCTGGTATTTCGACAATCTTCAGCAGCCCGGCTGGGAAGCAACAGATATGCAGGTATATAAAGACTATCTCTGTCTGTGTCCCTTCTTCTCCACAAGCACATGGGGTCAGCAGCAGTCGAAATGGGTATCTCCCGAATTCGACCTCTCCAAGGATGGCGGCAAGGTTACGATCGACATGAAGTTGGCAGCAGAGTTCCATGAGGCTACACAGAACTATGGTCAGCTCGCAGTGGCTCTGTTCGCATGGAATGATGCAATTCAGGACTATTCACAGGCTTGCGACGCAGTATATTTCAGCGATCTTGATTTCGATTGGAAGAACAAGACTGCTGTCCTCACCGGCGGCACAGAACGTTCCAAGATCGGTTTCTTCGGCGTGAACAGTTATGGTGACGTATTTATCGACGACATCGTGATTAAGCAGAACTACAAGAAGGGTGAGAAATTCTATGATCCCATCTTCCATCAGTACTGGCGCGTTGAAACGGATGATCCCTATGCAATCGACTTTGCTATTCAGCCGCGTGCTGCAAAACATGATGTATATCTGAAAGCACGTGCCGGACGTCTTGAAATCGAGGGAACAGGCCAGCAGGCTCACATCTCTAAAATCGTAGAGTCCGACTGGAGCGCCCGCAAGTTTGTCACTACGGCAGGCGAATATGTTGGCGTTGGCGAAATCGCAACTGACGACAATGCACCCGTAGAGATCTACTCGATCAGCGGTATGCGCGTGAACAACCGTGACCTTAAGCCGGGCGTATACGTAGTGAAACGCAACGGCAAAGCCACAAAGCACGTCGTAAAATAATCCATAAAATTAACCAGTCTGCCCGCACCCCGGCGCTGAGTGCGGGCAGATCCTTAAAACCTTTCATATGAAAAAACTTTTAACTCTGGCAGTCCTGGCCCTCTCAGCCTTCGGACTGTACGCCCAGGACGCCGAGCCGGTGGTTGATACGTTCAGTTACACGGATGTAGGCGGAAATAGCAATGGCGACTATTACAATGGAACTTTCAGCGGCACGGCAGGTACTTACACATTTAATGACTTACTTTACTGGTTTGATGGAATCTTGATGAAGTCTGATCATACTGCGTATGTGTCAGGAGTCGCTGAAGGATATAAACTGACTAAAGTTCAGCGAAACGGTGGAGCAGCTACATCTGCAGCACAATTCACTGTTTATGCATCCAATGAACCTTTAACCTATGACAACTGTACTAATGCACCTTTCAGCGCAGCTTTGTCTGGTGCAAGTTCTGTTAGTGTTAGTGGTGAGTATCAGCATGTACTTGTAAGACTTACACCCGGCTCAGGTACTGAAGGAGGTTTTGACGACCTCATTTTCTCATGGGAAGCTAACGGTCCTGTTGGTCCGAAGGTGACCGGCGACTCTTTCACCGTGGCAAACTTCGAGGAGAAATACCCGCAGTATTATTACGACTCCCAGTCGTTTGCTGAGAAAAACGTGAATCCGGATTTCAATATTACTTTGACCTCCGGCGCTAACTATGATGTTCACGGAATGTTCGCTCATAAGGACGAGACCGACGCCTCCAAGTCCTGGTGGGCTCTCAACAATGCCGGCGGTGAGGAGAACGGTTACATCACTGTAACTGCTCCCGCTTCCAACATGTGGATTGAGAGCGTGGAAATCACCTCCGGTTCAAGTTGGGGTTCGATCTGTTTCGGCACTCAGGAACTTACGGCTGAAAACTACAAAGAGGTCGGCCAGTATGAGGCGAATTATTCCTTGGATAACTCCGAGGGCACTTGGCCTAACATAAAGTATAACGGTACTCTCAAACCGCAGCAGCCTTCTCAGTATCTCTTCTACGACACAAACGGTCAGGAGATTTACGATGTCACTGTGAACTGGACAGCCGATAAGCCTTCCTACACTGTAGAGACTCCTACTCTGAATTGCTGGGATTCTCCTTTTACCAATGCTTCAAAGATCGACTACAGCTGTGGCACACGTCTTGCCAAACTTAAGATTGAGGTATACACAAAGGATAGCGCTGATGCGGAATACGTGAAGAATGAGGCTGCCGGATTCACCACTGAGTCGAACTATGGCAGTTTCGAGATGCCCGGTCTCCCCGGCCAGTATGTAAAGATTGTTGCTGTTGGCGTTCTTGATGGCTGCACTGACTCTCAGCCCGTTGAGAAAGAGTTTGGTCCCCTCGAGATGGCTGACGCACCCAGCCCACAGTTTGTAGAAACAACTAATTATGTTACAGCAGGTGCAAAACTCTCCATCGGTGTCGGCGAAGGCGGCCGCTGGGGCGAACCCCTTACTCTGATTGAGGGCGCTACTGTGAAATATCAGTACACTATCAAAGATGCCGATGGTGCTACTGTTTCCACAAGTGAGGAAGTTACAGGTACCACCAACCCCGTCGAGGTGGCTGTTCCTGCAACTGTGGTTCCCGGCCAGACTTTTGAACTTGTTGCATCTTCCGTAATGGAAAATCGCAAGTCCACATCCAATACATTCTCTCTGCCTGTAATCTCCGACGTACTTCCCGCTCCTACCTTCAGCCTT
>CAJLTZ010000052.1 GCA_905209725.1 uncultured Muribaculaceae bacterium | reverse complement strand
ATATGAGGCACATCTGCGACCCCTGCATTAACATTTTTTGTGGGATGGGGTCTTAGTGCTTAAATTTGTGAATGGTAGCTAACTAGCCTTCGTGGCCGATGTGATAGCAGTGGCGAGCCTCGTGATTGGCGTGATCAACTTCGCCCTCCGCGGCTCGAAATGATTCCAAAGCATCCCAATTGAGTGAGTGTGCCCAAGCGGTGCACCGCTCATTTGCACCCGTTATGTGGCAATAAGTGTGAGGAATATTTTGATGTCGGAGGAAATTATGCAAGAATAATTGTTAAGATAAATAGAGGATAAAAATAAAGGGAAAAGGGGGGATGGAGAGGTGTGGAGAAAAGAATGTAGAGGGTGAATATTGGTGAAGTGGGGAAAATTTTGTAATTTTGCCGGATATTTGTGCGTTATGCACATATACGACAGGTGAATCACGTATAACCCATCAGGTAAAAAAGGTATCAGAAATCGGTATAAAAGAAAATACAAAAGCGTTTAAACACATGAGCAAAGCAAAGAAATATCTGACATGCGACGGCAATCAGGCCGCAGCGCATATCAGTTACATGTTTAGCGAAGTGGCAGCAATTTATCCCATCACCCCGTCGTCGACGATGGCAGAGTATGTGGACGACTGGTCGGCTGCCGGAAGAAAGAATATCTTTGGAGAGACGGTTCTCGTGCAGGAAATGCAGAGCGAGGCCGGAGCTGCAGGCGCCGTCCACGGTTCGCTGCAGGCCGGTGCTCTCACCACCACATATACAGCATCGCAGGGACTTCTGCTGATGATCCCCAACATGTATAAGATAGCCGGCGAATTGCTGCCCTGCGTGTTCCACGTATCGGCCCGTTCGCTTGCCTCACATGCGCTCTCGATTTTTGGCGACCATCAGGACGTGATGTCCGCGCGCCAGACAGGCTTTGCAATGTTTTGCGAGGGCAGCGTGCAGGAGGTGATGGACCTCAGCGCCGTGGCTCATCTTGCCGCTATTAAGGGCCGCGTGCCCTTCGTGAATTTCTTCGACGGCTTCCGCACGTCGCATGAGATTCAGAAAATAGAGGCTCTCAGCGAAGAGGATCTCGCTCCGCTCGTCGACCGCGAGGCCCTTGCCGAGTTCCGCGCCCGTGCGCTCAACCCCGACAAACCCGTGGCTCGCGGCATGGCGGAGAACCCCGACGTGTTCTTCCAGCACCGCGAGGCTTCCAACAAATATTATGACGCCATTCCCGAAATCGTGGAGCACTACGTGAAGGAGATGAACCGTCTCACCGGCCGCAACTATGGTCTCTTCGACTATTACGGTGACCCCGAGGCTGAGCACGTGATCATTGCCATGGGCAGTGTCACCGAGGCCATCAAGGAGACTATCGACTATCTGCGCGCACAGGGCCGCAAGGTGGGCCTGGTAAGCGTTCACCTCTACCGTCCTTTCTCCGCCCGCCATTTCCTGGCAGCTGTGCCCGCATCTGCAAAGCGCATCGCAGTGCTCGACCGCACAAAAGAACCCGGTGCCAACGGCGAACCCCTCTACCTCGACGTCAAGGACTGCTTCTATGGACGCGAGAATGCCCCGCTTATCGTAGGCGGTCGCTACGGACTCAGTTCAAAGGATACCACCCCCGCCCAGATTGTGGAGGTATACGACAACCTCGCTGCCGCCGAACCCTGCAACGGATTCACAATAGGCATCGTGGATGATGTGACACATCTATCCCTTCCCGTGCGCGAGGAGATCAACATGGGTGGCGACGGAATGTTCCAGGCTAAGTTCTATGGCCTCGGTGCCGACGGCACTGTGGGCGCCAACAAGAACTCTGTGAAGATCATCGGCGACAACACCGACAAATACTGCCAGGCCTACTTCGCTTATGACTCCAAGAAGTCGGGCGGATTCACATGCTCCCACCTCCGCTTCGGCGACCATCCCATCCGCTCCACATATCTTGTGAACACTCCCAACTTCGTGGCATGCCATGTTCAGGCATATCTTCACATGTATGATGTGACCCGCGGCCTGCAGCCCGGCGGCACATTCCTGCTCAATACCATCTGGGAGGGCGAGGAACTCGAGCGCAATCTTCCCAACAAGGTGAAGCGCTATTTCGCAGAAAACAATATCACCGTTTATTACATCAACGCATCCCGCATCGCGCAGGAGATCGGTCTGGGCAACCGCACCAACACCATTCTCCAGAGCGCCTTCTTCCGCATCACGGAGGTGATCCCCGTGGACCTCGCCATCGAGCAGATGAAGAAATTCATCGTGAAGAGTTATGGCAAGAAGGGTGAGAACATCGTCAAGATGAACAATGACGCAGTGGATCGCGGTGGTGAATACCATAAGCTGGAGGTAAAGGCAGAATGGAAGAATCTCGCCGACAATGCACCCGCAGCCAAACCCGCTCCCGAATTTATCGAGACAGTGGTTCGCCCCATCAATGCCCAGGACGGCGACCTGCTCCCCGTGAGCAAGTTTGTCGACAATGTCGACGGCACCTGGCAGCAGGGCACCGCTACCTATGAGAAGCGAGGCGTTGCGGCATTCGTACCGGAATGGAATCCTGACAACTGTATCCAGTGTAACAAATGTGCCTTTGTATGTCCTCACGCAGCCATCCGTCCCTTCGTGCTGACACCCGAGGAGGCTGCTGCCGCACCCTTCGGTGAGGAGCATTCCAAGCCCGCCGTAGGAAAGACAATGGCGGGAATGCGCTTCGTGCAGCAGGTTGATGTGCTCGACTGTCTCGGCTGCGGCAACTGTGCCGATGTATGCCCCGGCATGAAGGGCCAGAAGGCGCTCACCATGAAGCATTTCGAAAGTCAGGAGGATCAGGAGCGCAACTGGGATTGGCTCGTGAAGAATGTCAAGAGCAAGGCCGACCTTGTGGACATTCAGCTCAATGTGAAGAACAGCCAGTTTGCCCAGCCCCTCTTCGAGTTCTCCGGCGCATGCTCCGGCTGTGGCGAGACTCCCTACGTGAAGCTTATCACCCAGCTCTTCGGCACGCGTGAGGTTGTGGCCAACGCCACAGGTTGCTCCTCAATCTATTCGGGATCTGTGCCCTCCACGCCTTATACGGTAAATGAAAAGGGTCAGGGTCCGGCATGGGCCAACTCTCTCTTCGAGGACTTCTGCGAGTATGGCCTCGGCATGTATATCGCATACGAGAAGATGCGCAACCGTCTTGTTGAGACCGCAGAACGAATCGCAGCCAATGAGGAGGCACCCTCGGCCATACGCGAAGCAGCCCGCACATGGCTCGACACCCGCGATGACGCACGTCTGTCGCAGACAAGTGGCGAGGCTCTGCTTGCCGCCGCTAAGATTGGCGCCGAAAAGGGATGCTCCGACTGTAAGGCCGTGACCGAACTCAGCGCATATCTCACAAAGCGCAGCCAGTGGATTATCGGTGGCGACGGCGCAAGCTATGATATCGGCTTCGGCGGCCTCGACCATGTGATTGCCTCAGGCAAGAATGTCAACATCCTCGTGCTCGACACCGAGGTTTACTCCAACACCGGCGGCCAGTCGTCGAAGTCGACGCCTATCGGCGCCATTGCGAAATTCGCCGCTGCCGGCAAGCGTATCCGCAAGAAAGACCTTGGCCTCATCGCCACCACATATGGCTATGTATATGTGGCACAGGTAGCAATGGGCGCCGACAATGCACAGACCCTCAAGGCTCTCCGCGAGGCTGAGGCCTACGACGGCCCATCGCTCGTGATTGCTTACGCTCCATGTATCAACCATGGCATCAAGAAGGGTATGGGACGCAGCCAGGAAGAGGAGAAATGCGCCGTGGATTGCGGCTACTGGCACCTCTGGCGCTATAACCCCGCTCTCGAGGCCGAGGGTAAGAATCCCTTCTCGCTCGACAGCAAGGAACCCGACTGGAGCAAATTCGAAGACTTCCTCAAAGGCGAGGTGCGTTTCGCATCGCTCTTCAAGATCTTCCCCGACGCAGCCGAGGAACTCTTCAAAGCAGCCAAGGAGAATGCCCAGTGGCGCTACAACAATTATGTGCGTCTCTCGAAGCAAAACTGGGGCACCGACCCTGAGATGACCGAGGAGGAGATCAAACTCCGCAAGGCCGCAGAATAAAGGAAATTTCTATTGATAGGCGCGCCCGCAATTTGGATGTGGGCGCGTTTTTTTGTAATTTTGCGAGGCAGAACATGTTCGCATGAAATTAATCAAGACACAAATTGCTCTGCTTGTGGCATTGATCGCTATGACCATTATCGGCCTCAGCGCAGTCCCTGCATCGGCACAGAAGGCGATGAAGAGTCTCGGCGACGGCGACAAGCAGCAGACCACCAAACAATATCCCCCGGGCTCCGCCTGGACTCTCTCGTGGCCTTTGGGCACGCATGTGGAGTCTACGGTGGATACCCTGCTTTATAACTACCAGAGAACTTTTGTGACCGCGCTGACCACTGACGCGTGGGCTTCCACCGGCCAGATTGCCGGCCCCGGCATCGACATGATTTATTTCAACCGGACCCCGGAGTCGCATTTCTTCTTCAATGACGCCATCACCCGCTGGGTGCCCTCCTTCTCCAAGCAGAAGTTTTACAATATGTATATTCCTTTCACGCAGCTCATCTACAATATGGGCTACGGAACGGAAAACCGCACCGACCTGCTCCGCGCCACATTCGCCGGAAATGTCAATAAAAAATTGGGTTTCGGCGCCACAGTGGATTATCCCTACACCAAGGGCTCCTACGCACAGCAGGCCACCAAGGAACTGGCCTTCAGTTTCTCGGCCTATTATTTCGGCTCGCGCTATGAGATGCAGGCCTTCTACAACCATTACAACCACCTCAACAAGGAGAGCGGCGGCATCACTGACGACCGCTATATCACCAACCCCGAGGAGCTCCAGGGCGGACAGACAAGCGTGGAACCTCTGAGTATCCCCGTGCACCTTGCCGATGCCCACAACCGCGTGACCGGCGGCGAGTTCTACATGAGCCACGCCTATAAACTCGGCTATTGGCGCGACATCACCCAGGAGGAGGACACGGTGAAGCGCGAGGAGTTTGTGGCCTCCACCAAATTCGTTTATTCTTTCGACTGGAAGGAGAATCACCATTTCTTCATCGACGTGCCCGGAGGAGGGGAGGGCAACAGTTTCTGGAAGAATACCTATTTCGACCCCTCGCGCACCGAGGATGACGCCCGCTACTGGAGCATCTCCAATACCCTCGGCGTGGAGATGATCGAGGGATTCCAGAAATGGGCTAAGTTCGGCCTCTCCGTATATGCCACCTATGAACTCGACCGATATAAATATAGCGTTCTCGGCCTTGACGAGTGGCGCGTAAGCGGTCAGCCGGAGGGAAGCACGCCGCTGCCTGTGGGTTATGAACCGCTTCTTAAGGAAACGCGCAACAGGGTGTGGGTAGGCGGCCGGATTGAGAAAACGCGCGGCAGCATCGTGAAGTATGCGGCCGATGCGAAGTTTGGCCTCGTGGGAAAGGCAGCCGGCGAGATTGATGCCCGTGGTGAGATTCAGACCCGTTTCCGCCTCGGAAACGACTCTGTGACCATCGCCGCCAATGCCTGGTTCAAGAATCTGGAACCCAATTATTTCTATGAAAATTATGTGGGCAATCATTTCCAGTGGCGTAATGATTTCGGCAAGATTCGCAACATCCGCGCCGAGGGAAAGATTGTGATTCCCTGGAGCCGTTCGGAGATAAGGGTCGGCGTGGAGAATGTGCAGAACCAGATATATATGAATTCCGAGGGGCTTCCGGCTCAACACGGAGGCAGCGTGCAGGTTTTCTCCGCATCGCTCCATCAGCCGCTGCGATTCGGAATCTGGAACTGGAACAATACCGTGACCTATCAGACCTCCTCCAATAAGGATGTGATTCCTCTGCCGCAGGTGGCCATCTATAGCAACATGTTCCTATACTTCAAGGCTTTCAAGGCTTTGACTGTGCAGGTGGGCGTGGACTGCAACTGGTATATGAAATATCGCGGATATGCCTATCAGCCCGCCACGATGAGTTTCCACTCTCAGGGCGCCGAAGGAGTGGATGTGGGCAATTTCGCCCTGGCCAATGTGTATCTCACGGCGAAACTGTATAAGGTGCGCTTGTTCCTGATGTGCAGCCATGTCAACCAGGGTTGGCCCAACGACTATTATTTCACGCTGCCGCATTACCCTGTGGACCCGCGCCAGTTCCGGCTCGGTCTCTCCATAGACTTCACCGACTGATAAACTGCTGCTCGGCAAGAGATGCGCGCAGCAAAATAAGAAGATAAAATAAAACCCTCTGACACGGATGTCAAAGGGTTTTGTTGTTTTCATAAAGATGGGTATCAGGCGTTGACGAGGAGCTTCTTGCGGAGGTTCACAAGCATGTCTTTCGTCATCTCCTCGAGGCCGTATTCGGGTTTCCAGTCCCATTCCTCGCGAGCGCAGGTGTCGTCGAGGGAATCGGGCCAGCTGTCGGCGATGGCCTGACGCAGCGGGTCGAGCACATATTCCATCTCGAATTCGGGCACATGCTCCTTGATTTTCTTGAAGATGATTTCGGGGTCGAAGCTCATCGATGCGATGTTGAAGGAGTTGCGGTGCACGAGGCGGCTCGGGTCAGCCTCCATGATTTCCACGGCTGCGCGAAGGGCGTCGGGCATATACATCATGTCCATGAATGTGCCCGGCTTGATGGGGCATTTGAATTTCTCACCCTTCACAGCGGAATAGTAGATGTCCACGGCATAGTCGGTGGTGCCTCCGCCCGGAGGAGTGGTGTAGGAGATAAGGCCGGGGAAACGAACCGAACGTGTGTCAACGCCGAAACGCTTTGCGTAATAGTCGCTGAGCAGCTCGCCGCTTACCTTGGTGACGCCATAGATGGTGTCGGGACGCTGCACTGTGTCCTGGGGTGTCTTCACTTTGGGTGTGCCCTTTCCGAATGAACCGATGGAGCTGGGGGTAAACACTGCGCAACCCTTCTCGCGGGCCACTTCCAGGGTGTTGTAAAGACCGCCTACGCCGATGGCCCATGCAAGCTGGGGCTTGGCTTCGGCTGTGGCTGAGAGCAGGGCGGCAAGATTGTAGATGGTGTCGATTTTGTATTTGTCCACCACCTCGGCAATCTGACCTGCATTGGTGATATCCACTATCTCGGCAGGGCCGCTTTCAAGAAGGATTCCTTTCGGCGGGGCTACCGGAATATAGCCGCATACCACGTTGCCCTCCGGGTAAATTCCACGGAGTTTCATGATCAATTCGGAACCGATTTGGCCGGTGCCTCCGATTACAAGAATATTTTTCATGTGTTGGTTGTATTTAAGGATTTGCAAAAATAGAAAAAAATCCTTAATTTTGTGAAGTTTCCTAAATCTTTTTATCATGTATAAAAATTTCAAAACACATCTTCAGAAGGAACTTCAGGACATCAAGGATGCCGGACTCTATAAGAATGAGCGCATTATCGTGACTCCACAGAGCAGCGACATCGAAGTTGAAGCCAACGGAAAAAAAGGTGAGGTGCTTAACTTCTGCGCCAACAATTACCTTGGTCTGGCCGACAACAGCCGTCTGATCGAGGCTGCGAAGCGCGCCATGGACCGTCGTGGCTACGGCATGTCGTCCGTACGCTTTATCTGCGGCACACAGGACCTCCACAAAGAGCTTGAGGCTGCCATCTCGCGCTACTTCAAGACAGAGGACACCATCCTCTACGCTGCCTGCTTCGATGCCAACGGCGGCCTTTTCGAGCCCCTCTTCACAGAGCAGGACGCTATCATAAGCGACTCCCTCAACCATGCCTCCATCATCGACGGCGTGCGCCTCTGCAAGGCTAAACGCTTCCGCTATAAGAATGCCGATATGGAAGACCTGGAGCGCTGCCTCAAAGAGGCCCAGGACTGCCGCTACCGCATCATCGCCACTGACGGTGTGTTCTCCATGGACGGCAACGTGGCTCCCATGGACAAGATCTGCGACCTCGCAGAGAAATATGACGCCCTCGTGATGGTTGACGAAAGCCACTCTGCAGGCGTTGTGGGCAAGCGTGGCCGCGGCGTTGCCGAGAAATTCGACTGCTACGGACGCATCGACATCTTCACCGGCACGCTCGGCAAATCCTTCGGCGGCGCTATGGGCGGCTTCACCACCGGTCCCAAGGAGATCATCGACATGCTCCGTCAGCGTTCACGCCCCTACCTCTTCTCCAACTCTGTGGCTCCCTCGATCGTAGGCGCTTCCATCGAGATGTTCAAGATGCTCGACGAAAGCGATGAGATCCACGACCGCCTGATGGAGAATGTGGCTTACTTCCGCGACAAGATGCTTGCCGCTGGTTTCGACATCAAGCCCACACAGAGCGCCATCTGCGCCGTGATGCTCTATGACGCAAAACTCTCGCAGGACTTCGCCGCCGAGATGCAGAAAGAGGGCATCTATGTGACAGGTTTCTACTATCCTGTTGTGCCGAAAGACCAGGCCCGCATCCGCGTGCAGCTCTCCGCAGCCCACACACGCGAACAGCTCGACAAGGCTATCGCAGCATTCGTGGCTGTAGGCAAACGCCTTAACGTGATTAAATAAGCTTTTACCCGCTTTTCAGATGAGATATTTCTCAATCTGATCATAGACGTTAAATTAAATTTACCAAAAAACCGAAAACCGCTTTGCGGTTTTCGGTTTTTGTGTTAATTTTGCAGGCTGTTAGCGCATACACTCAGAATCCGCATGTGAAATGAGTTTTCTGACACTCACTAACCCTTGCATCATGGACAAAAGCAGTATGACCGAGGAGCAATACAACCTCCTTCTTGACCAGATTTTTCCGATATTGGCCGGTAACGGACCGGGAGCCACCACAATGGATCTCGTGGCCAGGCGTCTGTCGATGTCGAAGCGTACGCTCTATGAAATATTCGGCAGCAAGGAGCAGATGCTCGACGAGCTCCTTGGCCGCTATCATTCGAAGTATGCCCGCATGGTGCTCCGCATCATGAGCGAGACGCCCGACATGATGACCACCATGGCGCGTGTGTTCCTGTTCCATCAGCGCTTTATGCGGGTGGTGAATGTGAATTTCTTCCTGGATATGGATAGCAGGTTTCCCGGCCTTAGAAAAAAATATGAGGAGAATGCACAACAATGGCGCCACTATGTGCTCACGGCCTTCAAGACCGGCGTGAAACAGGGTGTGTTCCGCGACGATATTAATTATGAGGTCACTGCCCAGTTGCTCCGCGTGCAGATGGAGTCGCTCAAACGCATGGAGGAGTTTTTTCCGAAGAACATCACTCTCGTGGAGGCCTACAATGCCATTATCGTGGGCATGTTGAGAAGCATCGCCACGCCGAAGGGGATGGAGATTGTCGACAACATGGCCAATAAGTTCAAGGCCAAAGTTGACGAGCATCTCACCATCGACGAGCTCTGGGAACTCTGATGTAATGTTGAATTAAATATTAAAGAGATATATGGAAATTAGGAAAGGAATCATTGCGATTGCTCTTGCAGGGCTGGGGTGCACCGGCGCCCTTGCGCAGGAGAAAGCCGACACCCTCCACCTCTCGCGGGAGGAGTGTGTGGCCATCGCTCTTCAGGACAACCCCACCATCAAGGTGGCCAATCTGGAAGTGAAGCGCGTGGATTATTCCCGCAAGGAGACGCTTGCGGCGCTCTGGCCCCAGATAGATTTCTCGGGAGCCTACCAGCGCTCCATCGAACTGCAGACCGTGTCCATGAACATGGGGGGACAGTCGCAGCAGTTTAAGATGGGTACCGACAATGTCTGGAATTTCGGTTTCTCAGCCCAGATGCCGCTTGTGAACGCCACTCTCTGGAAGGCAATCCAGATTAGCCAGGCACAGGTGGGTGCCAAACTCGAGGAAGCTCGTTCGTCGCGTCTCGACCTTGTGAACAATGTCAACAAAGCCTATTACGCCATGCTTCTGGCTGTGGCCTCGCGCGACGTGATCCGCCAGAACTACGACCTCGCCCTTTTCAACGCCGACCTATACCGCAAACAGTTTGCCGCCGGCGTGGCCTCGGAATATGATGTGCTGCGCACTGAGGTGCAGGTGAAGAATGTGGAGCCGGAACTCCTTCAGGCCGACATCGCAGTGAAGCAGTGCGAGCTGCAGCTCAAGGTGCTCATGGGCATGGATGCCAAAGTGCCTCTACGACCCAACTGCACGCTGGCCGACATGCAGCGCGATATGTATGGCTATCAGATCGACCCTGACCGTTCGCTGGCCCGCAACACCACGCTGCGCACCCTCGACATCCAGACCGACATCGCCCGCAAGAATGTGACGATGAAGAAATTCGCCTGGATTCCGAGTTTAGGCGTCAACTATAATATGAACTGGAATGCCATGAGCAGCGGAAATGCGCTCAAGAACCAGACATTCAATCCCTACAGCACCGTTTCGCTCGGACTCTCCGTGCCCATCTTCTCGGGCGGTAGCAAATATAGCGCCCTGAAGCAGGCCGAGATCCAGGTGAAGGAACTTGAGTTGCAGCGCGAGAACGCCGTGCAGGCCCTCAATATGCAGGTGGAGCTCGCAGTCGACAATATTAATAAGGAAATCAAGCAGATAGCATCCTCGGAGGAGGGCATGCGCCAGGCCGCCAAGGCTCAGGACATCATGCAGAAGAGTTTCGAGATTGGTTCGGGAAGCTACCTGCAGTTGCGCGACAGCGAACTTGCCAACACCAGCGCCCGCCTGGCTTATCTGCAGGCAATCTATAATTATCTTGTTTCCACCAGCGAGCTTGACACCCTTCTCGGCAAGGAGGAGGCTCTGGGCATCCCCGCCAACTATACTCTTGAAAAAAAATAACGACATATCATGAAAAGATATCTTGAACTGGCCGCACTGGCGGCATTGATTGTCATGGGCTCCTGCTCCGGCGACAAGGAGAACAAGAGCGCCAATAAAGAGGAGGCTGTGCCTGTGGTGAAGGTGCAGACTGTCAACAACCGTATCGTGGACCAGATCGGCACATACACCGCCACGGTGGAACCGGCTGTGATCAACAATATCTCCTCATCGGCGCCCAACCGAATTAAGCAGATTTATGTGGATGAGGGTATGCGCGTGTCGGCAGGACAGCGCCTCGTGGTGCTCGACGACGTGAACGCATATGCCTATGAGACGCAGGTGGCCAATGCCCGCGCCGCACTGAAGAATGTGCAGGTCAATTACGACCGTGCCGTGGAACTCTTCAAGATTGGCGGCGGCACGAAGCAGCAGGTGGACCAGATGGAGATCCAGCTCATCAATGCGAAGAATGCCCTCTCGCAGGCAGAGCGCACACTGCGCAACGCTCGCGAGAACACCGTGCTCACTTCCCCGATCTCCGGCGTTGTAACAGCACGTAATTACGACCCGGGCGACATGACCGGTCAGTTGCCTATTCTCACAGTGGCTCGTGTGCAGCCTGTGAAGATTGTGATCAATGTGTCGGAAAGCGAACTTCCCAAAGTGAAGAGGGGCATGCCTGCCGAGATCACATTCGACACCTATGGAGATGAGAAATTCCAGGGTACCGTGTCGCTCGTGATGCCCACCGTGGATGTCCAGAGCCGCACATTCGGCGTGGAGGTTACGCTTCCCAATGCCAACGGTAAGGCGCTTCCAGGCATGTTCGGACGTGTTAAACTTAACCTCGGCAAGGCCGACCGTGTGGTGGTACCCGACAAGGCCGTGGTCAAGCAGCAGGGTTCCGGCAACCAATATGTTTACGTCTATAATCAGAACGGCACTGTTAGTTATGTGCAGGTGCAGCTCGGCCAGCGTCTTGGCGACGAGTATGAAATCATCTCAGGCGTAGAACCCGGCGCGCAGGTGGTGATTAACGGCCAGAGCCGTCTTGCTAACGGTAAAAAAGTCAAGGTTTCGAAATGAGTCTATACAGCTCGGCCGTAAAGCGGCCTATCACAACGCTCCTCTGCTTCGTGACCGTGATTATCCTCGGTCTCTTCTCCCTCGCGAAGCTCCCGATCGACCTTTATCCGGATATCGATACCAACACCATCATGGTGATCACGATCTATCCGGGCGCTTCGGCAAAGGATATAGAGCAAAATGTGAGCAAGCCCCTCGAGAATACGCTCAACTCTGTGGAGCACCTCAAGCATATCACATCCACATCGCGTGAGAACACCTCTGTGATCACGCTGGAATTCGAATACGGATATGATATCGATGTGCTCACCAATGATGTGCGCGACAAACTGGATATGGTGGAATCGTCGCTTCCCGACGACTGCCAGAATCCTATCATCTTCAAGTTCAGCACCGACATGATTCCTATCTGTCTGCTGTCGGTGCAGGCCACGGAGAGTATGCCGGGCCTATATAAGATTCTCGACGAGAATCTTGTCAACCCGCTGGCGCGTGTCGACGGCGTGGGTTCAGTGTCAATCTCCGGTGCTCCGAAGCGCGAGATACATATCTATCTCGACCCCAACCGCCTCGAGGCATACAATCTCTCAGTGGAGGCAATCTCCAATGTGATTGCAGCCGAGAACCGCAACGTGCCCGGTGGCTCGTTTGATATCGGCTCCAACACATATGCGCTGCGCGTGCAGGGAGAGTTTGACGAGACCAGTCAGCTGAAGGACCTTCCCGTAGGCTCGTTCCAGGGCAAGGTGGTTTATCTGCGCGATGTGGCCCGCATCGAGGACAGCCTCGAAGAGCGCACGCAGCACACCTTCATCAATGGCGAGGAGGGTGCCATGATTATCATCCAGAAACAGAGCGGCGCCAACTCGGTGGAGATATCTGACAAGGTGATGAAGATGCTCCCTCAGCTGGAGAAAAACCTCCCCTCCGACGTGAAGATTGGCGTCGTGGTCGACACTTCCGACAATATCCGCAACACGATTGCATCGCTCGTGGAGACGGTGCTCTACGCCCTTCTCTTCGTGGCCATCGTAGTGTTCCTCTTCTTAGGACGCTGGCGAGCCACGCTGATTATCGTAATCACGATCCCTGTGTCGCTGATTGCATCTTTCATATATCTGTACGCCACAGGCAATACGCTCAATATCATTTCGCTCTCAGCCCTCTCAATCTCAATCGGTATGGTGGTCGACGATGCGATTGTGGTGCTTGAGAATGTCACTACCCATATCGAGCGGGGGGCGGCACCGAAACAGGCGGCCGTGCATGGCACCAATGAGGTAGCCGTGTCGGTAATCGCCTCCACGCTTACCCTTATCGCGGTGTTCTTCCCGCTGACCCTCGTCACCGGCATGACGGGTGTGATGTTCCGCCAGCTCGGATGGATGGTGACCATCATGATGATTATCTCCACCACGTGTGCCCTTTCGCTCACCCCGATGCTCTGCAGCCAGTGGCTGCGTCTGCGCAATGTAGACAAGACCGGCTCGAAGAGCACCGGTTGGTATTCGAAGATTGAATATGTCCTCGACCGTTTCGACGACGGCTATGCTGGCCTTCTCCGCAAGGTGGTAAGCCACCGCACTGTCACCGTGATTGTGTGTCTCGGCATCTTCGTGGGCTCTATCTTCCTGATGCGTCAGGTGGGCACGGAGTTCTTCCCCACGCAGGACAACGGCCGTATCGGTGTCAATCTCGAGTTGCCTATCGGTTCGCGCGTGGAGATGGCCGAGGAGGTCACATCGCGTCTCGACAGCATCTGGCGCAAGCAGTTCCCCGAAATCGAAGTGATCACCTACACTGTGGGTCCGGCATCGGCCGACAACACCTTCGCCTCGCTTTCCGACAATGGCGCCCATATCATCTCGATGAATATCAGACTCAGCAAGTCGACCGAGCGCGACCGCAAGATCACGGAGATTGCCGACGGCATGCGTAAGGTGATCGACGAGCAGTTCCCCGACTTCCGCAAGGCGGAGGTAATGGTGGGCGGTGGCCGTGGCGCCGGCATGGGCGGCCAGAGCACCGTGGACTTTGAGATCTATGGTTACGACTTCGACCAGACCGACAAGGTGGCCCGCGAGCTCCAGCAAATCCTGCGTGGCATCAACGGTACGGCCGACGTAACCCTCTCGCGTTCCGACTATCAGCCCGAGTATCAGGTGGACTTCGACCGCGAGAAACTCTCCATGTATGGAATCAGCCTCCAGACAGCGGCCTTCTATCTGCGCAACCGTATCAACGGCGCCACCTCTTCCCAGTTCCGCGAGGATGGCGAGGAGTATGACATCAAGGTGATGTATGCTCCGGAAAACCGCCAGCAGCTCTCCGATATCGAGAACATCCTCATCTACACGCCGCAGGGCCAGGGCATCCGACTCAAGGAACTTGGCACTGTGGTGGAGCGTTTCACCCCGCCGAATATCGAGCGTAAGGACCGCGAGCGTATCATCACTGTTTCGGCCGTGGTCGATGGCGTGCCGATGAGTGAGGTGGTTACAGCCGCTCAGGCTGAGATTGAGAACCTCGACATCCCCGCCGGCATCAATATCTCGATTGCCGGTTCGTATGAGGACCAGCAGGACTCCTTCAGCGACCTGCTCATGCTCGGCCTCCTTATCATCGTGCTCGTCTACATCGTGATGGCCGCTCAGTTCGAGTCGTTCACCTATCCCGGCATCATCATGACCTCGCTGCTCTTCGCTTTCTCCGGCGTGTTCCTCATCCTCTGGATCACGGGCACCGACCTCAACATCATGTCGATGATTGGCGCCATCATGCTTATCGGCATCGTAGTGAAGAATGGTATCGTGCTTATCGACTATATCTCGCTCAACCGTGAGCGCGGCATGTCTATCCGTCGTGCCGTAATCGACGGCGGACGTTCGCGTCTGCGTCCTGTGGTGATGACAACGCTTACCACAATCCTCGGTATGGTGCCGATGGCTGTGGGCACGGGTGAAGGTGCCGAACTCTGGCGCCCGATGGGTACGGCCGTTATCGGCGGTCTTACATTCTCCACCATCCTTACGCTGCTCTTCGTGCCTGTGCTCTACTGCTCCTTCGCCGGACGTGGCGTGGTGAACCGCCGCCGCAAATGGAGAAAGAGCCACGAACTGCCGCAGGCATCCGAAGCATCCGAGGCATCCGAGAAATCTGAAACCAAGTAAATCAGGAAAGAAATGCAAGCTGTATTCATAGCATACGATCAGGCTCATCACGAGCATATCATAGAGATTCTCAACTCGCTCAGCTGCCGTGGTTTCACGGCGGTGAGCGAGGTGCAGGGGCGCGGCACAAAAACGGGTACCCCGCATTACGGCACCCACGCCTGGCCCTCGCTCGCCCAGGCAATGATTGCCATTGTGGAGGATGAAAAAGTGGAGCCCCTCCTCTCGCGTCTGCACGACATCGATGTGGAGAAGCCCCTCTTAGGCCTGCGCGCCTTCACCTGGCGCATCGAACATACAATCTGATTCCTCAATCCTTGAGGTAATACTCGATTGTGCTGACCACGCGCACATGCTTGATATAGGGCGTGTACTGGTCGCGGTCCTCAATCGTAAACTGTCCCTGCGAGGCTGACTTGATTTTGCCTAGTTTGCTCTTTGAGTCTTCGGCAAATTTCTCGGCGGCTTCGCGGGCATTTTTTGTGGCGTCGGCCACCATCGCCGGCTTTATCTTGTTGAGTTCCGTGAATTCGTATACGGTCTGATAGTTATAGTCGCCGGCCACGATGGCTATCCCCTCCTGCATCAGTTGCGACTGCTTCTGAATCAGTTCGTTGACCTTTGCCACCTGTTCGCTCGTTACGACCACCACCGTGGTTACCTTATATCGGTAGGGCACAGGCTGATTGCTGTAGTTGTCGGCCTGCATGTCCTGCACCTGGGGAGCGTTGACGCTGAATTCCTTCTCGGAGAGTCCGTTGCTTTTGAGGAACGACACGATGGCCTTGTTGGTAGTTTCCACCTCCTGATAGAGAGCCACGAGGTCATTGCCCATAGCCTTGCTCACGATGGGCCATGTCACCTTGTTGGCCTGCACATCCCGTTCGGAGAGGCCGCGCACCGTGACCACGCGTGAATTCTGGGAAATCTTGCCGAAGCCATTGCTGATAAACACGCCCAGCAGCGTGATGCCGATAGCAATCAGCAGCGCCGGCACCAATTTGAACACTATCTTCGACGGGCATCCGCACGCCTCAGTATTAGTGGCCGTGCCCAAATCCTTGTTGTTTGAATCCATAGATATAGCAAATTAGTTGTTTGAATTATCGACTATATATACTACTCAACTAATTCCGGCCCTAAATAGTTTAGCGAAGCCTCAGTGCGTGCTCCGCTACTCAGTTACCTCCATATCAAAATCGTAGATTTTACCCTGGAAGGAAGTCATCTGGCCAATGTAGGATGTGGAAGTAAGCGTGCCGTTGAAGGTGCCTGTGACCTGACCCTTGTCATTCTGCTCCTCAAGGATCAGTTTGCCGGTCTTCGGGTTGAAGTCCTGGACCTTGAGCGCCAGCGTAGCCCCCGCACCATTCTTGTCGTAATAATAGTAACCGGTTTTCATCCCCTTCTCGATGGTGATGTGCACGGCATATTTGCCGCCAAGTTTTCCCTTGATGTGATATGGTCCGTCGCCAAGCTTCTTCGTGACGTTCTTCACGTCATCTCCGTGCTCCTTCACATAAGCTTCATACTCATTCCCCACGGGAGTGTAGGTGTCCATAAACTCTTCGTTCGACAGCTCCTTCATCGTAATCTTGGTGATATCGGAACCGGCATGGCCCGTAAACGAGCTTGTAATCCGTACAGTGCCATTGGCCGGGATATCTTTACCCGTCTGGGTGCGATACTTTGATTCTTCAACCCCCATACCCATGTAGTAATCATTCCAAGTGATGGTATACTCGCTGCCCTTGATCGGCATATCGGTAGTATTCTTCAGGGTAAAGTAGCCTTCACCCTCTTCCATGGCAAACATGATGTCGCGGGTTACGGTGAATCCCAGATTTACGATGGCATTCCTGCGGCGCGCGGAATAATCCTCATAGATATCCTCGGCAAGGAGATCTACTATAGCCATTCTCTTTGCTTTCTCCACATCATTGAAGTCACCTTTGAGAGCACCAACTTTTTCTGCAAACTTCTCCTTAGCCTTAGGATACGCAAAAACGCCCTTTGTCTCCGTGACCGACATCCTGCCCTCGGGGTCCATTTTCACGAGGGCGGTGGCACCGCTGCCGTAGTTCACCTTAAAGATCCCCTCTTCGTCGGTCTTTTCCACACGAAGGCTGTCGGCCACAAAATTTATGGCCACAGAATCGGCATTCTCAATCTGGGGATAGACCATCTTGAGGGAATCCATCTGTCCGGCCTGCACTTTATGGGCGAAATCTGTGGCGAAGTCAGCCACCTGTTTCTCCTTACCCGTGCAGGAAACCATCAGTGCGGCTACAAATGCCACCGCAACTGAAGTCTGTGTTTTTTTGAACTGCATAACTGTTACTTATTAGTTAGATGATTTATTCGTGGGTCTGATATCTCGTCAAGTATTTTTTCGGAGACTGTTTGACGCATTAGCGTGCGTTGAAAATGGCAAAGATATAAAATATCCATAAATAATCGTAAATATCCGCGAATAAGTTTCTAAAAATTCCGCTTAGCCTTTTGGTTTCTCGAAATTTCGTTGTAAATTTGTTAAAAGATTATGGCAGACGTATTGACATCGGAGCAGAGGAGCCGCTGCATGGCGGCAATCAAGGGGAAGGATACGAAGCCCGAGATGATAGTGCGCAAGTATCTTTTCTCTCGTGGATTGCGTTACCGTCTTCACGTCAAAAAACTGCCTGGCAGTCCGGACATAGTGTTGCCTAAATACAAGACAGTGATATTCGTTGACGGATGTTTCTGGCACGGGCATGAAGGCTGCAGACACTATCGGCTGCCAAAAACCAACACAGACTTCTGGCGAACGAAGATAGAGCGCAATATATCACGCGACATCCGCACCGAAGCCGAACTGACTCTCCTTGGCTGGAGCGTGATTCGGGTTTGGGAATGCGAAGTCCGTCCTGCATCAAGCCGCTTAGACCCCATCCCACAAAAAATGTTAACGCAGGGGTCGCAGATGTGCCTCATA
>CAJLTZ010000051.1 GCA_905209725.1 uncultured Muribaculaceae bacterium | reverse complement strand
ATGCTCCTTCGCCTGCAAGACCGAACCTGAGGCACATCTGCGACCCCTGCGTTAATATTTTTTTGTGGGATGGGGTCTTACCGTCACATAATTAACGCGAAAATCACACCATCTTATCTTTCCTTCGGGATTTTTCTCTATTTTTCTTTGAAATTTCAGCGCGATATTTGCAGGATTCGAATTAAAACACTATTTTTGTGCCGATTATGGCGGAGAGCGCCATAAAGAGAGAAATACTAACCATATTTTTTAACTTTTTAATGACTGAATCAAAAGTTCAAAGCCCGATCGAGGACTTCGATTGGGATGCGTATGAAAACGGCACGACCGCAGGCGAGAAGAGCCGCGAGGAACTCACCGGCACCTACGACGAGTCGCTTCGTACAGCAAAGGAAAACGAAGTGGTAACCGGCACCGTGAAATCGATCACTAAGCGCGAAGTGCGTGTTGATATCGGCATGAAGTCGGACGCCATTATCCCCATCAGCGAATTCCGCTACAACCCCGACCTGAAGGAGGGCGACGAAGTGGAAGTTTACATCGAGACGCTTGAGGACAAGAATGGTCAGCTTCGTCTTTCCCACAAGAAAGCATGCCAGACCCGCAGTTGGGACCGCGTTAACGAGGCTCTCCAGAACGACGAGGTGATCAAGGGTTACGTCAAGAGCCGCACTAAGGGCGGTATGATTGTTGACGTATTCGGAATCGAGGCATTCCTCCCCGGATCGCAGATTGACGTGCGTCCTATCCGCGATTATGATGTATTCGTCGACAAGACGATGGAATTCAAGGTTGTCAAAATCAACCAGGAATACAAAAACGTTGTAGTAAGCCACAAGGCCCTCATCGAGGCCGAGCTCGAGCAACAGAAGAAAGAGATCATCTCCAAGCTGGAGAAGGGTCAGGTGCTCGAGGGCAAGGTGAAGAACATCACCAACTATGGAGTGTTCGTCGACCTCGGCGGTGTCGACGGTCTCGTGCATATCACCGACCTTAGCTGGGGCCGCGTATCCGATCCCCACGAGGTGGTTGAGCTCGACCAGGACATCAAGGTGGTTATCATCGACTTCGACAACGAAAAGAAGCGCATCGCACTCGGCATCAAGCAGCTCATGCCCCATCCCTGGGACAACCTTGATCCCAACCTCAAGGTGGGCGACCATGTCAAGGGCCGTGTAGTGGTAATGGCCGACTATGGCGCATTCGTAGAAGTGCAGCCGGGCGTCGAGGGCCTTATCCACGTGAGCGAGATGAGCTGGAGCCAGCACCTCCGCAGCGCTCAGGACTTCCTGAAGGCCGGCGACGAGGTGGAAGCCGTGATCCTCACCCTCGACCGCGAGGAGCGCAAGATGAGCCTCGGCCTCAAGCAGCTTAAGAAAGATCCCTGGGAGAACATCGAGGAGAAATACGCTATCGGCAGCCGCCACACCGCCAAGGTGCGCAACTTCACCCACTTCGGCGTATTCGTTGAGATCGAAGAGGGCGTGGACGGCCTTATCCATATCTCCGACCTCTCCTGGACAAAGAAAATCAAACACCCCAGCGAGTTCACTCAGGTGGGCAACGACATCGAGGTGCAGGTGCTCGAAATCGATAAGGGCAACCGTCGCCTCAGCCTCGGCCACAAGCAGCTCGAAGACAATCCCTGGGATGTGTTCGAAACAATCTTCACCGTGGGCTCCATCCATGAGGGCACAGTGATCGAAGTGCTCGACAAGGGCGCTGTGATCCAGCTCGAGCATGGCGTGGAAGGCTTCGCTACTCCGAAGCACCTCGTGAAAGAGGATGGCACTCAGGCCAAGCTTAACGAGAAACTCCCCTTCAAGGTGATTGAATTCAACAAGGACAACAAGCGCATCATCCTCAGCCACAGCCGCATCGCCGAAGACGCAGCTAAGGGCGAACGCCGCGAGAAAGCAGCCGCTAACCGTCGCAGCGAGAAGAAGGCCAGCCAGGAAACTGTGGCCGCTCCCGCTATCGAGAAAACTACTCTCGGCGACCTCGGCGCCCTCCAGGCCCTCAAAGAGCAGATGCAGAAAGAGGAAAAGAACTCTTAAGAGCCCTCCTCCCTATTTCATAGACTCCCCGCAAATAAACTTTGCGGGGATTTTTTTGTCGTATCAATATAATTTTGTAATTTTACAACATATTCAACCCTCTACCTGAACAGAGGCGCGAAATCAGCTGAACTAAGGCATAATGAAAGCGCAATTCCGGAAATATGTCATGACTCTTACGCTGCTCGCAATGGCAGCCGCAGCACCGGTATGCGCCCTCGCAAAAGGCTGGGAACCTATCAAGACAGAACGCGCCGATGCAAAGCACGTGGTGAGAGAGGCCGAATTCGAAATAAAGTCCGCCTCAAGAGTCATCATCGTCAGCGCCAACCATCCCGTGCAGATCAAGATCTTCACAATCCTCGGCAGGCTCGTGAGCAGCGACACAATCCCTCAGGGCACGTCGCAGTTCATCCTCCCGGCGCATGGGGTATACATCGTGAAGATCGGTGACCTCACATGCAAGGTGGCTGTCTGATACCCCCCCTCGCACATTTACAACGATTTCATTCACAAAAGACACTTAAATCAACATATCTATCATGAAAGAGACCGAAATTGAATGGGGCAAACTCCCGTTCGGCTATGTAAAGACCGACTACAACGTACGTTGCGAATTCAAAGACGGCAAGTGGGGCGACATCATCGTAAGCCAGGATGAATATATTCCACTTCACATGGCCGCTGCATGTCTGCACTATGGTCAGGAGGCATTCGAAGGCCTCAAGGCTTTCCGTGGCAAAGACGGAAAAGTGCGCGTGTTCCGCATGGACGAGAACGCAAAGCGTTTCCGCAGCAGCGCAGAGGGCATCAGCATGGAACCCCTTCCCATTGAAATCTTCGAGGAGATGGTGCGTAAACTGGTGAAACTTAACGAACGCTTCATCCCGCCATATGGCTCGGGCGCTTCCCTCTATATTCGTCCGCTCGAGATCGGCACATCCGCACAGGTCGGCGTTTCTCCCTCTAAGGATTACATGGTAATCATGTTCGCCACTCCCGTAGGTCCTTACTTCAAGGGTGGATTCAAGCCCACTAAAGTTTGCCTCTCCCGCGAATATGACCGCGTAGCCCCCAAAGGCACCGGTGCTATCAAGATCGGAGGAAACTATGCTGCCTCCCTTAACGCCGGCCAGAAGGCTCACGAACTCGGATATTCCGTGATGCTTTATCTCGACCCAAAGGAAAACAAATATCTTGACGAATGCGGCGCAGCCAACTTCTTCGGAGTAAAGGACAATACTTATGTCACTCCCAACAGCCGCACCGTGCTCCCCTCAATCACCAACAAGAGCCTCCGCGTGCTCGCTGAAGACCTTGGCCTCAAAGTGGAACAGCGCGAGATTCCGTACGAAGAACTTAGCGAATTCTCCGAAACAGGCACTTGCGGCACTGCTGCTGTCTGCACTTCAATCGGCGAAATCGACGACCTCGACACCGGCAAGAAGTTCATCTACGGCATGGAGGAGTCAGGACCCGTGGCTACTAAACTCTACAAGAAACTCCAGGGCATCCAGTATGGCGAAGAACCCGACACCCACGGATGGTGCGAAATCATTGAATTCGATAAATGATCGACATTGAATCAATAATCGACAGATATTATCCTAAAACAAGCCGGCTGCGCACAATCCTTACGGTGCACAGCCGGCTTGTGGCTGATAAGGCTCTCCTATGCGCCCGACACAAAAACCTCCCGGCCGACCTTGATTTCGTGGTGGAGGCAGCCCTGCTCCACGATATTGGTATCATCCGATGCAACGCCCCTGACATCTGCTGCGAGGGAACACTGCCATATATCTGTCACGGAGTGGAAGGACGCCGAATGCTTGAAGAATGCGGCTTGCCACGCCACGCCCTCGTGTGCGAACGGCACACCGGCGCCGGACTCACCGTGGAAGACATCATATCACAAAATCTGCCACTCCCCCACCGCGACATGACACCCCAAACTCTGGAGGAACGGCTGATATGCTATGCGGACAAATTCTATTCTAAATCCGGAGATATCCGCGCCGAAAAACCACTCGACAAGGTGATCCGCTCGATGGAGCGTCACGGCCCGGACACACTCGCCCGCTTCATGCGACTCCACGAGGAATTCTCATAGATTGATGATTTGCGATTGATGATTAATGATTAAGGCCCCTCCAGTTTAACTGAAAGGGCCTTAATCAATTATCAATTAGCAATTCTAAATCATCAATCATCAATCAGAACTACATCTCTGATTCGCCATAACCGGAGGTGTCCATCGGTTCTTCGTTGAACTTGTTACGCTTAGCCTTCATGTTGCCGAAGCTGTATTTGATGGTGAGGCGGAATGTGCGGCCACCACGCCAGCGCTCGCTGTATTGGTCGTAACCGGGACCATATGTAGTGTTCTTAAACTTGCGGGAGTCGAACAGGTCGCGGCAGTTGAGCGACACCGACCAGTTGCCAAAGGTCTTTCTCAGACCAAGGTCTACGCTCCAGCCACCCTGATGCGAGCCCTGAGCCTCCTTGTGGTCGGAGGAATATCGGCCTGTAGCCTGGAATGCCAACTGCCAAGGCAATTTTACATTCGCCATCATGCGCGCATCCCACGCGAAACTGTTCTGCTTGTCGCCGCTCAGCTTTACCTCATGTCCTTTTTCAGAAGTAATTGTGTAATCCCAACCGGAGATATGGTTGTTGTAGAGGTTCACCGTGGTGGTAAGGTCGAGCCAGCCTTTGAAAAGATTGTTTTTCGATACAATCTCCACACCGGAGTTCACGCGCGACGAGACATTGGCCCATGTGCTATACATGATATCGTCGTCCATGAAGGTAAGGCGGTTCATACAGCCCGAAGCCTGACGCAGATACGCCGAAACAGATATCATATGATATGTCCAGCTTTTCAGGTAGTTAAGTTCGAGGGAGTTGGAAAACTCGGGGTCGAGTCCGGGATTACCGTAGGCAATCGAGGTAGGATCGGAGATGTCGCGGAAACTGTTGAGTTGTCCTCCCCATGGGCGACGGATACGGCGCGTGTAGTTGAGTTGAACTTCATTGTCGTAAGGAAGGGCAAGCGACAGATACACGGAGGGGAACAGTGCGAAACGGTTGCGCTTCAGTTCCGGGGCATCAGACTCTTTCTGGCCATATTCCAGAGATCTGGCACGCACCTGCCATGCCTCGGCACGCACACCACCTGAATAGCTGAATCGGCCCACCTTGCCGCCTAACGTGGCATAAAGCGCCGAGATATTGTTGGTGTAGATGAAACGGTTCCAGAGTTCCTCGGCAAGTTTCATGTCAGCCTGTGTTGTTCCGCGCCATGTGGTGTTGGGAGTGTTCTCATGTGAGTAATTGCCGTTGAAGCCGGCCTCGAGTTTGAGATACTGGTTGAAGGTGTTGGAGTAGTCTACCTTAGCCTCCCAGGTGTTTACGTTGATAGGCATTGTCTGCTCGCGATAAGCCGACTTGATGCCGGCGTCACCCCAGTCCTCCTCTTCGGAATAAGAGTTCCACGACGGGCCGCCCCAATGGTTGTAACTTACGTTGGCATCAAGGGTCTGGTGGTCGGAGAATCGGTGGGTATAACCGAACTCGCCGTGTGCACCGCGGTTGTCGCCATTATTGCGCGCAAGCTGGATGTTGCTGCCCCACTGGCCTGGCACGTTGGAAAGATAATTGGTGGAGGTGTGTCCCCAGCGGTGACCGAACATTCCGAATCCATTTATATAAAATTCATCCTTGTCGGTGAGATGATATGTTGCCCCGAGACGGAAGAAGATGTTGTTGCCATGATTGCGGCTGGAGCCGTCTGAATTTGTGAAGAGTCCACCATCGAACGTGCGGCGCATCAGACTGCCGCCGGTGTTATGGCGCATACGGAATCCTACACTGGCATATGTATCCCACTTCCGCGTGTTATAATTAATATTCACTGAAGCATTGCCTCCTCCTCGGCTGTTGCCGGAAAGCTCGGCACTTCCGAAATATCCACCTCGACGATCCTTCTTCAAAACAATGTTGATGATACCAGCCGTGCCTTCAGGACTGAATTTAGCAGAAGGATTAGTGATAACCTCTATTTTATCAATTGTCTCTGCAGGAATCTGCTCCAAAATCTGGGCGCGGTTGTCGGCTGTCAGGCCGGACTCCTTGCCGTTGATCCATACGGTTACAGAGGAGTTGCCACGCAGCGACACCTCGCCATCCTGATCCACCTCCACCGAAGGAATCGACTCAAGCAGCTCACTGGCCGACTGACCCGCAGATGCTATATTGGCATCAACCTGAAACACCTTCTTGTCAAGTTCAAACTTCATCTGCGAGCGTATTCCCTCCACCACTACCTCCTTCAGGAGTTTGGCGTCATCGGCGAGTTTCACAGTGCCGATATTTACATTAGCGCCGGCAATCGTGACCGGGCGATCCAGCTCAATGCTGCCCACATTCGTGACGCGCACAAGATACTTTCCATCCTGGATGTCGGCGATGGAAAACTTACCGTTTTCATTCGTGGTAGCGCCCACAGTGAGTGGTTTGCCGGTCTTCGCATCCACGAGCTGGATGGTGACATAATCCATCGGATCGCCACTCTCCTTATTTACTACTGTGCCGGTCACCGTGCCCTTGGCCGAAGCCAAAAGAGGCGTGACGAGCAGACCTGATATCAATAACGCTTTAATCCTGTTCATACCTTAACTAACCTACCATCACTATAGCCATTCATCAAATCCATGACACGATGGCGGATGACAATTCCGGGTTGATAACTGCTGAAAAAGTCCTTAAAAAGCGAGTGTTGCGCAACACTCACATGAAAAAAGACAACGTGCGGGAGATGTTGTTTAATCCGAGATGGCAAAATTAAAGTTAAAAATTGTTTACCACCCTGAAATCGCGGTTAGCAAGGCCGGAATAAGCGGCTTCATAAGCAAAGTTCCGTCCTCATACCAATAAGGCCTTGTCCATGTTTCCGGCATCATTCATAAAGTCCACCCCCATATTTCCGACATCAATCCCATAAAAAAAATAATAGGGCAAGCCGAATAAGTTTGTAAAATTCATAAAAAAGCATTAACTTTGCAGGCACAAAACAGGTCCTATAGCTCAGTTGGTCAGAGCACCTGACTCATAATCAGGGAGTCCTTGGTTCAAGCCCAAGTGGGACCACCTCCTGAAAATCAAGCAGTTACGAAATAAATCGTAGCCGCTTTTTCTTTTACTTTGAACACGAATCTGAACACAACTCCGCGGCAACTCGTTCCGGCCGCCAATTTACGCTATCTGTGTTCACGCCCGTGTGTTCAAATTTTGTCAGATTACGGCTGATGAAAAAAATAAGCTTGTCGTCATTTCTTTTGCCCAGCCCTATATATTGGTTTAGGTTTAGTTGGGCATATATAAAGCCCGAACCAAACCAAACTTAATGAATGTACCGTGTCCCGTCCTGAGTTGTGATGCTTTGGAATGTCAGATGAACCTCCGCCCAGAAATCATTCAACCGCAGTATGTCGGGTATGGAATAGAGCATGTGGCCTGACAGATTGTGCATCGCATGGCATATAATGATATCGTCAAACTCAGGATGTCCATAAAATGGAGGCTCATTCCAGCTTACGCCATCGTCAAAAATGGGAGAATCGGGTGAAATCCGTTCGATACATTCCCAGTATGTGCCGTAGTTGCAAGTATGGATGATGTCAATCATCCTGCAAAAATCTGAACAATAGTGGTCATCATCATCTAACTTCAAAACTGATTTTTCATCATCATAACAGAATCTCAGTTCGCCTTCAAGTTCATAGTCATCGTCGAAATCAGAAGCTCGAACGATAGGTAATGATTGTTTGAGTTTGAGCATTCTTTCTCTCAGCTGTCTGCAAAGGGACTCAAGACGGGAATTAATTTCCCTGAATCGGTTCATATTCATGACACTTGGCATGAACATTAAATTCAACAAATTCCAACGCCTTGTCAACAGATCTCTCACGTCATCAAATTTTGGCTGGTCTCTACACCATTTATCGTTATCCTCAGATGAATTGCCGGCTATTTCTTTTATCTGCCGTTCGACATCCATTAATTCATCACGATATTTTAACGCAAAACCAGTTGCCATAACTTGCCTCTGTTCCAAAGACAGACGTGAATATGTTTCATTATGCTCTTCCATATTGCTATTCAGTTATCTTGTTATTCAGTTATGAAAATTGCCATGATCTCAATCCCGGCAATTACTGTATTCCCATATACTACTGTTGGATTTTTCAACATACTGTGTGCAAATTCCTTAATTTTACACACTTCCGACTCGTAGCCTTCGGAAGCAGAGATGATTAAAATGGTCTTTGTCTCTTTGTTGAACCACATAAAGTCATCGAGGAAACAGGTAATATCGTAAGCTGCCTTATCTTTCGGCAACGAATAAGACGTTATGTCAGCAATCCATGAAACATTTTTTGCTGTCAGATATTTACGAATTTGCTCATGAGATATTCCTGTTACATGATGATTGTCGATATAACTGCATATTTCCTCGAGTCTCTCCGCTTGTATGGATTCTGGGAATCGTCGATTATTAAGCAAATATCCGAAAAGAGCCGGAGATTCTTCAGGATACCCATACGCTACCAAATGCCATAGTATATCTGCCGTTATCTGCTCATCCGTTATTTTTTCGCCGACATTTGACCTATTGAATATCCTGCCTCTATTTATGGTTGCGGCAAGAAAACTTTCCCATATATTTGCTTTGAAATCGGAAGCATTAAACCATATGTCGTGAACACCCATACCCAAATAGTCTTTATCATAGACCTCAATCTCAACGCGACCATTTTTACCCGACCTAATGGAGCGTAAAGTTTCAAAGGCCAACGAGAACCGGGCTCTTATATTCTCTACCTCCGGAACATACCGCAGAATGTCGGAGAAGACATCCTCAAAGCTGATTTTATGAATGAGTTGATATAGAGTCATAATCTGTTTGTTCAGAGATATCGACAACAATTGTCTCCCCGTTTGTTTTGCATCTGACAATTGGGCTGACTTTTGCATATCCGGTTCCTCGTTTGGAGATGATGGTGTATTCCTCTGTATTACCATGAGCAGTATGGATTATAACCGTAGCGTTCCCATAGCTATCGCCGGGATTCTTATAGCAGATCTCGTTCCCCATAGTTTCAAGATGGTCCTTATACATCATGTAGAAATCACCCGTAGCTGGCAACATCCAATCCTCTATCCATTTTTTAAAGGTCTCGCAACGCTCTCGTATCATTTCGATTCTTTTATCGTCCATTCTATTCAATATTTGTGAGTGCTTTTATGAAAAGAGAAAACTTCGGCATCGTAATATCCGCTCAATTCCGGATAATTGGAATACATAGCTTGAAGTGCCATATACAGTTGCTTTTCCGTTGCCCAAACGCCAAAAGGCGATTCATCGCGATCTTCACTCAATCCTTTTCTTGGGTGTTGAAGGACTAATTCAAGCAAACGAGCCATGCCTTTACTCCTGCCAAAATCTTCAGGCAATCTGCCGTTGTCTTGCAGCACGGTGACAAGGGAATAATCCGTAATCCAATTAAATGCGCCTACCAAAGAACCGTCCTTTTTCCGTACTGCATCGCCATAGGGTGTAGTAGCAAAACAATATGTATAGTCGGCGTAACTCCACAGTTCATACATAATCTCCATTGCATATTTGAGAGAGTCATCCTCTTCAAGGCTTGTTACAAGGACTGCCATCAGTTCGCAATCCTCGTGAATCGCTTCGCGACACTGTGCTATGCCTGTGAGGAGTACACGCTCGTCGTCATCCCGGCCATGTGTCTTCAGTCGATTCGATTCCGTATCACAGAATACAAAACGGATGTCATCATAAATACCGGTTCTTCTTAACTGGTCGACAATCTCACCGGCCTCATGCCCCAATGCTATTACTCTATACATATTTTTAATAAAAATATTTAGTCCCACCAGTATGTGAGGTTATGGTCAAGAAATTTCCATAGAATTTTATAGGCTTTAGCTCTGCGCAACTCCGACAGCTGATAATCATTGTCGTCTTTGCTATTTCCTTTTCCTATTTTATCATAATGGTACTGATTAAATATCCGGCCAACAAATCGTGAGGCGTTTCGGGAATTTACATATATGCCATCCATATCGTAGTAGTCAGCCGAAGCAAGTTCAAGCAGTCGACAGCATAGTTCCATACGTGATACATAATGTTTGCTGTTAACGAATCGGTCGGTATATCGATGATAACCGATATGATACTCAATTCGCTTGCGCAGGATGTCGAGGATATAGCTCCAGTCGATTGCTGAATCATTGGCAATAGTTTCTTTCCAGTAATAACAGGCTTTCCGTTTCAGGCTTAATTCTTTTTCCGGGTTTGGGATTGGATATTGCCTATCACCTGTGTCAAGATCATCAAATCGACGCTCACAATCTTTTATGAAGCGTGTTTGTGTCTTGAAATCATAGAGCGTTGACCAATACAGGAGATGTGCGGCAAACTCTGCCATCATCGGCACTTCGGGCATTTTGCCGTCGGTGCGATAATGTTCACGCATATTTGCTTCATCAAAAATGACATCACGCCCTGTGAGCCACTCTAAAGGATCGGGAGTTCCGGATATATGAAGCATATTCTCGAAATCGAATTCAATCTTCAGCGGTGTACCTGCATGAGCATTGTCCACGGGCAGATTGCGGACGGTATAGAACAGTGTCTTATACAGATTTCTTACACTTGCAGACTCATTGTAATACGTCTGAAGCGTGTGCCATACATCCTCAAAATTGGAGTTGATGAAATAATCTCTATAAATCATATTGCAAAGATATAGCAACGCACAGCCAAAAGCTGTCAGTCTTTTTGTTAAAGATATTCCCCTGTAAATATATTGACTTCAAGGTTTGTAAACAAATCTTTGAAGGCAACATCAGGACTGACCGATGCAAAACCATCATTCGAGCCGTTTTCTATCCAGTATTGCTCATAATCGTAATCACCAAGTTCAAGGTAGATTGAACAATTCGACTTATCATCGGAGAGTTCCAATTTGATTCCATACATTTCAAAATGCTCTTTGAATCTATCATAGAATTCTTGGGCAGTTTTGATTTTGCCATCATTAATTAGCTTGGTATAGTAGGCGTGACGGCGACGCATCATTTCTATGGTTTCCTTGCGCTGCTCGACGATAAAGTCTCGCAAACCAGCAAACCGTTGCGCATTCTCTCTGCGTATTTGCTTCCTTTTTTCTGCGAGTTGCCGTCTTTCTTCCTCAGTAATCTGATCCCTATCCATGTTAATCTAATTTTGGAGCAAAATTAATACCACAGACTGTCAAAAGATGTCAGTGGGTTATATTTGTATCGAATATAGGAGGTTCAGACCATTAGCCAAAGAAAATTGCAAAGATTCTGACTCTCCATTATTATTGATTTGCTGAAGCGACAAGAATGACTTTGAATGAATCGCTTAAAGTATCATCTTTAGCGATTCCCCATTTCACATCCATATCGGGGTTTACCTCCGATAAGAAGGATGGAATCTTTGAGATATCCGCTATGTTCGGTTGTAGGTTGCCACCACGGAAACTAATAAGTAGATTGGTTATCTTACCTATAGAGTATGGCAACTCGTTGATTGCCGTAGTAAAGGCTTCATCAATACGATTGCCCGTTCCTGTTGCCACACAGTTCTCACCTTCAGCGGAAAGCACTCCGATAACATCATCTTTGTCCAGATTGATGAACCCTGTTGATTCTACAATCGCGTCGAGTTCAGCGATGTCGCCATAGACATCGTAGCCGTTCCAATTTGAATGTTCAGTAGTCATATCATTTTTATATAAATAACCGGATTATTCAATCACGAGAAAAATCTTCCATATCAATTCCATCTTCAAAGTCCTCGGAATCGACATCATCGTCAGGAAACATCGAATGAAGTATCTCACGATTGAAGTCTCGGGCTCTGTTTCCGTGTGGTAACGGAGAGTTGATGTCATCACCATACACTTCCTCATACGCACGCTTTTCTGCCAAATATTCATTCTGACCATTGTCCAGATATTTTTTCTTCAGACGTATAAATTCTTGATCTTCATATGTAAGAGGTTTGTCAATGGGGCTTAATCCTAAGGATGCGCGAATTTCGTTTTCATGGAGAGTGCTGAGTCCCCCTTCGGATTTTTTTATCTCGTCGATTGTCAATCGGGCATATATCTCTCTTTGCCATGGCTCTGTAAATTCCTTCATGAACTCACGCCTTTCAAGTAATAAATATCCATTAACGCTATTGTGCTCACAACAATCTGCCAAACGGTGCGCTTCGTCCGGAGTAGCACCATGACCCATTGACTCCTTGTATACCGTCATATATACCGGATAATCTACTTTATCAATAAGATTGTCAGCATGGCGTATAGCGCTTCCCTTATCATATCCATCAGCCATGATTTGCTCGCAAAGTCTCTTATAATACATAGCCTCATTGAACAGCTCGTTTACATTCTTGCCACATCTACCAAAAATCTTGCATCCGATGTAATGCTCAACCAAATCACCTTCCCCCTTAGCCAGAAAACTTACTGCCTTTTTGATTTCCGGATCAGATATGATTCCGGGCTTCATGCTCATGTATCCGATTTTATTGCCAACGGATCCCTCGTTAGTCCTGTGTAGTTCACGGCGTTTAAGATAGGTGTCGGCATAAGTGTCGGAATTCAGACTATCTTCTTTTGAGCAACATTGTTCGCAGAAGATTACCGACCATTCATGGCTGTTACCATGATTTCGTTGTTCGATATAAATTTCTATATCGCCGGATTTAACAAGTTCTATCCAGGCTTGTTCGCGCACGGTATCGGTCGTCCAGCTACATTCTTTCTTTAACTCATTCAGCGAACTTGGTAAATCATTCAAATCCATCAGAGATATTTCATATCTCATCAGGGAGTTAAATCTCTCTAACATCATATCGTGGCAATACTGCCTTGCAATCTCCGGATAACCCGATTCTCGGAATGCTTTGTCAAATTCTTCCTCTGTAAAATGTCTTGTAAATTCTTCCATAGTGTTGTTCGTTTATTTTGCAGCCCGGGCAGGATTCGAACCGGCAATGTCCCTTCCGGAACACTTTCCATCTAATATAAAGCGCGTCTGACCAATTTCGCCACCGGGCTGGTGTGGTTGTACCGCAAAATTACGACAGCTGTGTCTCATTTTGCGATACAATTTTCTCTTTTTCTCATAAGATTAAAGAAACTTGAAATCTACGTTACATTGAAACAGTTGTGCAAGTTCGCTTATGCGTAAGCCGCAATTCTGTTCAGAAGTCTGTTTATAGATATCCCATGTTCCTTTGCTGCCATTGATGACGTTTCCCATTACAGGAATTATCAGTTCTTCAATGCTGTGTTTTGTACTATCTTCTATACCTTGAGTTGCATACACTCGCCACCAGTATTTCTGAGCAGAGGTGTATGTGATTGTGACATGCATGACTTGTTTGTTGAATTCAATATCGAATCCCACCTCAGGTTCCAGCAAATTGTACATTTTGAATGTGATTTGCCCTTTGAATTTTTCGTTTAATTCTTTGGCCACACTTTCAAGGCGTTCTACAGCCTGCTGCGTTTGAAGTTTGTTGAGGTATGCGCTGATTTCAGACGTCAATCTCTCAAGACTTGATTTTTTGTCGTTGAGAATCTCTATCTGAGTTTGTAAGGATAGGTTATCCTCAATTCCGAGTAGTGCTCTGAGTTCTTTTTCTATCATTTCGTGTAGTTCTTTATATTCGTCTTTCGTCTGGAAATATTCTTCGAGATAGTCTATATACTGCAATATGGCGCTTTTAAGATATGGCTCGCTTTCATTGATGATTTGTGAATTATCTGCCAGTTTCTTCAGCCATGCAATTATATCGTATCTATAGTTCTTGATTGTAATTCTTTCAGTATTTACTGTATCATAGTCATCTTCATTTCCATTCCCATCTTTACTTCTTGAGTAAAGAGATGGAACCTCGTACGAAGAAGGATTCAGATACAGAATGATGATGTCCTCTTTTTTATGAGTTTCTTCAGCATGCGTCGCATATCTGTAAAGTTGTCCTTTTTGTTCTTCTGCCGAGTTTACTTTGTTTTCGATTATCAAATACTTCTCTTTTGACCGTAAGCTTAGGTCTATTCTGTCTTTATCAGGGTATTCAATATCCGAGACAGAAAACATATTTCCGTCAATGCCTACAATTTCTACAAGGAATGATGAAAGAATGACCGGATGATGCAACAAATCATGCAGAATGATGCTGTGGGCTGTTTCTTTTAACCGGCCTCTTGCCGCCGCCGAAATAACATTCAAATGAAACGGAAGTGTTTTTTTGAAAGACTCTTCAATTTTACGACATTTATCGGACAATCGTAAAAGTCGTGAGTCATCCCTTAATAAGCATGCACAACAATATTCCATCAATGTCAATGCTTCGACATCATTGGATTGAATAACATTCAGCAGCGAAGAAATGTCTTCTAATTGCTTCATTTCAGTTTAGATATGATGTCTCCAATTTCTTTGTCCGCAGCTTCAAAAGCATTGAAGAAATTAAGATCCGGATACTTCGTCATTAGTTCATCATTATTGAAAACAGATAACTTTAGTCCACTAATCGCAGAAAGACGTTGAGCTGCCGAGACAGCATATTGAAGCTTGTCTTCTCCTTCAAAGATGAAAGGAATTGTGGCAACAACTTTAATATCTTCAACTCCGGCATCTTTGGCTGCGGTTGCCGCAAGTTCCACGAACTTAGTTCCAGTCTGGCCTCCAAGTCCTACTACGATTATTAGCTTCGCGGCATCCTTAAAAACATCTGCCGGGAAGGAATCACTGCATGTATCAAGGAGGACAATCTTTTCTCCAGCCGCTTCACGTTTTCTCAAATCATCCTCATTGCAGTCTGCGAAGACATACTGAGTTTTTTTCATCTCGGCATGTTTCGTCTCCCGTCTAATTGCTTCTACAATGTTGCCACCAGCATTGCCAATGGCAAGAATCATGACTTTGTCCATTTTCAGAAATTTTTAATGATCTCGAAACATTGATCGGTCGAGACTGTGGGTATCTTTATTCCGTATTTGCTCTCAAAAGCTCTGAATATCTCAAGAGGTGTCGGTTTAGCTGTGGTATTGGTCTTGGTAATCTCAACCCATGCGCCAATGGGGAGGCGTCCTATCACTCGTTTGGTCCTGACTGTCCATTGATATGATACCATATAGTTTACTTAATTTGATTATTGCTAATGTCAGGGAGACAAATCTGCCGTCTCCCTGACTGATAATGATAGTTTATTTCGACACCAAAGTATAGTCGAAATTCACATTGTTCACTTGCTGCTCAAACTTTGATACCGGGCATTTCAATCCGTATTCGGATACGAAACGCTCCGCGATTGCCTTGCGGTAAACCGCCTGAGTCCAGAATGAAGTCGAGAGCGTGTTGGTCTGAATCTCAACGCTCATGCCGGGAGAAAATGAGACTACTCCGCTGTCGAATTTGCGCTTGGCTGTAACTTTCCAGATTGCCATTGTTGAAATATTTTAGGTTACGGCTCTCACGGTGAGTCGGATACCGGTTGCGCAATAAAAAGAGGACACAACGCTCTTTTGTTTCTCTCTTTCGGTAAGGCTCTGGTAAGCCCGGAATCAAGATTGAAGCAAAAGCAGCCTGCGCCCTCAGGTGAGGATACACGGCCTACCATTGACTTCCATCTTATGATTCCTTGTAGAATTTACCAGATTTTACCGAATCTGATGGTTGTCATTGCATGTGGTGCAATATCTTATATAGCTCTAAACTGTCTGTTTCGTATATTCACGGTATTGGTTCATATCGCGAAGTTACGAATTTATTTTTGAACCACAAAGGATTATGCGCAGGTGCTTGCTATGTTTTACAGCACAAAATTACGATAACCTACTGCCAGAAATAGTCAGCGGAGAGAAAATATTATAAATTTTCACTCCTACGGCTGATGAACCTCCTCGGGAAGTGATGCTATTCTTGATATGAGCAGTTCGACGCGACTCTTTACTTCCTGCATATCGGGGAATGTCTGAAAATCGAGTTGAAACAAAGATTTGTCAGCCGGTTCATACCACCAGTAATCGCTTCGATACATTTCACCGTTGTTAATCTGAAGCAAATCAGAAATCCTTTCGCGGTATTCTTTGTTCTGGACATTTGTTACAACATAAAACAGCACGCGGTCATCATAAATACCTATCGACAGCCATAAATGGGTGCGATGATAGTCTGCATCATTCCAGATACAGACATATCCCCTGTAATCCTCGTCCCAGTCACATTCGTCGGCACCGTTAATTTTTCCGGACGCAACGGCATCCATAAGCTGTTTCCCATATTCGTATGGCACTCTTCTGAGGTTATATATAATGTCTTTTACAGCCTCCATATCTCGTGATGGAATATCTGATCCGGACATTATCAAACCCAAAATTTCTCGGACTGATTTGGATTTATCATCATCTTTTGCCTCTGCCTTATTCAAAAACAAGTTCAACAGACTGTTATCTCCGGGTTCAAGGTCTTTAGATGCTACCCGATAACGAGGTTCTGTTCCTTTAATGCATTCAATGACAACACCGAATGCGCTCTCGATGGCGCGACGAATACGGTGAAATGTTCGTTCTGGAATTCCAGGTTCCTTTTCATCGTTCATTGATGAGTATTCCCATTTGTCGCTTAGCTCTTGCGCAGAGATACCTCTGGGAGATGCATCAGCAAACTCTTTCAATACCCATAGGGCACGCTTAAACTTTGATACTGACATAGCTTATATCTCTATAATATTGGGTGTGTTAAGATTCGTGTAGTTATCGTTCATTATCGCTCCGTTGGAGAAGATAATGCCGTTTTGCTTAGTAATCCCATGCTGACGATGAATGTGCCCGAAAAGATGCGCTTTCAGATTTAGCTCCGCCAATTTTGAAAGTATTTCCTCAGAGCCATAGTTGATGCCGTCGTCGAGATCAAGGATTCCGTAGGCAGGAGAATGAGTAATCAGAATGTCAATATTAGTAGGAATTTTGGCATAGTTCCGACTTTGACGCTCTGTTACGCAATCACCCATGAACATAGGAACACCGTAGAATTTCAGCCCGTCAATTTCAATTCCTGAGTTGCATAGGTAATGCACATTGTCATCAAGACCGCCTATGCCGTTCCCATACAGGCAATCGTCATGGTTGCCACAAATGAATATCTTGTGGCGATAAGGCAAATCGCAGAACCAATTAAGGAAATCCAATGCTTCTCTTTCTTCGCCAAACATGCAGAAATCTCCGGAATGAACCACAACATCAGCCTCCGGCAATTCTTGTAGCCGGTGATGCGCTCCATGAGTATCAGAGAGATGTAGAATTTTCATAAACAATCATATTTACTCGACAAAGTTAATAAATTCTACTGACAACTTTTGGCAGTAGAGTAAAAACATGTTGTCAAACATATAAAATCCGCCGAGAGAATCTCTTGATCCTCCCGGTGGAATTGGATTAAATTACTACAGTTTGGGCCCTTGTCGGCGGCGTTTGGCTTTTTGTTCTTCACGATAACGGTGAAGGGCCTCTTCTATGGTAAGTCCGGGATGGCGGCTCAGCCATAGTTTGAAATCATCGGGTAAAGCACTACCGTCAGTGAAACTTTCTTGCGGCTGTGTGGTCCCTGGGGCTGAAACATGGGATAACCGAGTGCCGTAGTTTTGCGACTGAGATACGGCTTGTCCGGCTAAATCCGGATTAGATGAATAGACTCCAGGAGTCATGCGCTGCTGGTTGAATTTTATCCACACAGTAGGCATATCTCCCTGACATCCGTCGACTCGGATAGCTTTACCTGCAACGTAATCATTGATCTGTTGCGTCGAGAACCGTACCCCTTTGTATGATGCGATAGGCACAATGGAGCCATCTGCATACATCCATTGAGACTGAGAATGCAGCGGTTTGTTGTTAGCCAGATGCTTGGAAATATTGCCCAGACTGAATCGCCGGTCAATCTTAGCCTACATTATTCATAGGGTGCCTTAACGTGCGGCACTGGGCTGAAACCACG
>CAJLTZ010000050.1 GCA_905209725.1 uncultured Muribaculaceae bacterium | reverse complement strand
TATACGTGCATGGTGGCTTTTCAATGACCTCAGGGTCGGCCAGGAGAAATTTTACCATAAGCTTTTCCTTCACAAGGGTGAATATGTCTATCTTGCCGGAAGCCGGATCAAGAACTCCGACGGGATTCCCGAATTGCAGATTCTCATATGTTTCAGCCGTCCAGAAGGTGCTGTCCTGACCTATAAGAAACGCTGGGAGATCGAGACGGCCTTCAAGGCCATGAAATCCTCCGGCTTCAACATCGAGGATACCCATATGCGTGACATCGAGCGTATCGCAAGACTCACGGCGATGGTATGCATGGCTCTTGTATGGGCGTATCTTGTTGGTGAACATAAGGATATGAATATTAAACCGATAAGAATCCTGAAGCATGGAAGAAAGGCGAAGTCGCTTGTCAAGTATGGCTTGGAAGAGATTGCAACCATACTCATGCGACCGACTTATACCCCAAAATTCGATGTCTTCAAATTTTTGTCATGTACTTAAATTCTAAGATGTTTTAATGAAGTCACGTCTTGGCTTACTTTATTTCCTGCAGTTTGGGGTGTGGGGCTCTTACCTGTCCTCGTTCGGCCAACTGCTTGGGAAAGGGGGGCTTGGCGGCGACATAGCATGGTTCTATGCCGCCGTCGGGTTGCTCGCGCTTTTAACTCCTGCACTGGCAGGCCACATAGCCGATGCCACCCGCAAGCCCGCACGCATATTGGGCATCTGCCATCTTTGCGCCGCCCTGGCCATGACCTGTTGTTGGGCTTATTGTCTCGGCCACGACAAATTTGAGTTCTGGCCCATGTTCTTGCCTTATATCGCATTCCTGGCTTTCTATATGCCTACAATAGCATTGGCAAATACCACCACATTCAGCATATTGCACTCCCATGGAATTCGGCCGGTGGATGCATTTCCGTCTATAAGGATATGGGGCACGGTGGGCTTTGTGTTTGCCATGTGGTTTGTCAATTGTGCGTGGTATGATGATGGCGCGTTTGGTATCACATTCTCTGATGCTGATGTCCACGCCCGGATGCGCTTCCAGTATAATTCAATGCAATTGCTTTGTTCTGCGGCTTTGGGGCTGGTTACAGCCGCGTTGACTCTTCTCCTCCTTTCATCGGAATCAGAATCGGGCGGTGTAAAGTCTGCTCAATCCAAATCGGTGGCAAGTATTTTCGGGCTTAAGGCATTCTCCCTTTTCAAAATTCCGGATGTAAGAACCTTTCTCATATTCATGATGTTCATGGGAGTGTGTCTGCAGATATCCAATGGATACGCAGTACCCTTTATAAATCATTTCATGGGAATCCCGGAATATGCAGGAAATTTCATAGCGTTGAATGCCACATTGCTTTTCTCATTGTCGCAGATTTCTGAGGCATGTTGCATGTTGCTTGTAGGGAAAGCGATAAAAAGGTTGGGCATCCGAATAGTGGTAACATTGGCCATGGCCGCATGGTGTCTTCGGTTTGTATTCCTCGGAATTGGCAATCCCGGCGCAGGTATGATTTTTCTGATACTGTCAATGATTGTTTACGGCATTGCCTTCAATTTCCTCACTATTGCCTCGCATTTATATATGGAGAGTCGATGTTCGGGTGATAACAAAGGATTCGGGCAGGGACTCGTGATGATGATGACAAATGGAATCGGCGCCACATGTGGAATTGTGGGGGCCGGGGCAATCATCAATGCATTCTGTGATTGGGAAATGGTAAAATTGCCGTCGGGAAATATGATGCGACTCTTCATGGGACAATGGGAATGGGCATGGCTGATATTTGGCTCTTACGCCGCTGTTATAGGGATTCTCTTCGTATGTATATTTCGGGTTAAGAAAAGTGAAAGTGCGCGTAAATGCGAATGATTTCAAAAATTCTTTATTGAGAGCGCTTTAAGAGCGCTTACATGAATATGAAGAGACTGGGTATCATCTTTTTGTCTATATGGGCGGCTGTAATCATGGCCGCATCTCCTCCACCGAGTGGACTTACAAGGAGACCGAGGATGCTTCCGTAATGCTGACCGACCTCGCAGCCGGTGAGAATTATGTATGGAAAGTTCGCGCGTTCTGCACTCACTCCCGCGAGACAGCCTACTCCGCCCAGGCCCGCTTCATTGCTCCCAACGTGGCAGGCATCGACGCTATCGTAGAGGATGACACCGACGCTGCATATTACACTCTGCAGGGAGTCCGCGTGGACAATCCTGTATCAGGTCAGGTATACATTGTTAGAAAGGGCAATAGAATCTGCAAGGCTATCGCCCGTTGAGCGTGCGTTATAAAACAATAATCGCGCCGGAGCCCGTGAGGGTTTCGGCGCTTTCATTATATGAGGGTGCTGCTGTGTAGTTTTCATTTGCCGGAATCGCGGATTTTTGCTAATTTTGCGCCTTGAAGACTCTTCCAATGGGGCATATTGATATTATAAAAAACCGACTCAAGCCCGAACTCGAGGCTATGAACCAGATTATCGTCGACTCGCTGCATACTCACAACGAGATGATGAATAATGTGGTGACACGCTATCTGCGCGTGAAAGGAAAGCAGATTCGCCCGATTCTGGTGATTCTGAGCGCAAAGCTCTATGGCGATGTGAAGCCCGAGGTGCTTTATGCCGGAGCCGCACTCGAGATGCTCCATAATGCTTCGTTGATCCACGATGATGTGGTCGACGAAACCGCCCTCCGGCGCGGCAATCAGACCATCAATGCCCGTATGGGCAACCATATCGCGGTGCTCGTGGGCGACTTCTTCGTCTCTAACGCCCTCGCCGCCGGTATCCGCACCGGTAGTGTCAACGTGGTCAGCGCCCTCTCCGACCTCGGCAAGGAACTCAGCCTCGGCGAAATCGACCAGATCTGCAACGCCCGCGACCATCACTTCGATGAGGAAAGTTATCTGCAGATGATCCGCCAGAAAACAGCCTCCCTCTTCCGCAACTGCGTAAGGATGGGCGCCGAAATCAGCGGCGCTTCCCCAGATGAATGCGAACGCATCACTGAATTCGGCGAACTCCTCGGTCTCTGCTTCCAGATCAAGGACGACATCTTCGACTATTACGAGAACCCCCAGATTGGCAAACCCACCGGCAACGACCTGCGCGAAGGCAAGGTGACGCTCCCGCTCCTTTATGCCCTCTCGAATGCCCAAGATGAAGAGGGCGACGCAATGCGCGCGCTCCTGATGCGCGGCGAACTCAGCGACGCCGAGATTGCCTCGCTAGTGGATTTTGCCAAACGGAATGGCGGCGTCGACTATGCCTTCCGCAGAATGCGCGAAATGCAGCAGCAAGCCGCCGCGCTCCTCAGCGACCTCCCCGACTCGGACTCCAAGCAAAGTTTCCTCGACATCTTCGATTTCATCATTGCCAGAGACCGGTGAGATTGTTTTGAATTTTGGATTCCAGTGCGGGAGCGACTGCCCTATTATAATGATTGAGCTCAAGGAATGTATGATCGAAGGCGTGGCCGAAGCCGGCTGCGACGAAGCCGGACGCGGTTGCCTGTGCGGCCCTGTCAGCGCCGCCGCCGTGATTCTGCCTCCCGGCTATCATCTCGCTGGCCTCAATGATTCCAAACAACTCACTGCCTCCCGCCGCGAGGAATTACGCGCCGCCATCGAGCGCGACGCTCTGGCCTGGGCCGTGGTAATGGTGGAGGCCGAGGAAATCGACCGCATAAATATCCTCAACGCTTCCATTGCAGGTATGCAGCGTGCTCTCGACCGCCTCGCGGTGCGCCCGGCTCATATCATTGTAGACGGTAACAGATTCCGCCCATACCTCGACCCCGTGACCGGCATGGACATCGCCTGCCACACCGTGGTGAAAGGCGACGCCAGATATATGAGCATCGCCGCAGCATCCATATTGGCAAAAACCCACCGCGACGAGTTAATGCTCCGCTATGCCGAGCAATATCCCGGCTATGGATGGGAGCAGAACATGGGCTATCCCACCAAAGCCCACCGCGCCGCCATCGCCCGCTTAGGCATCACCCCCCTCCACCGCCGCACCTTCAAGCTAATCTAATCCAAGCCCTCCGTAGCGAACCAGTCCCCCGCATAAGCCGCTTGCGGCTTCAAAGTCGCGCAGCTTAAAAATTTGCATTTTAAGAAAATTTGTGTAAATTTGTGATTCAAACATTCTGATTCCTTATCCCAAAGGAAAAGGTCTTAAAAACATAATAACAACCATATGATGAAACTTTACCGATGGACCTCCTTAGTGGCGCTACTTATTGCCACGGTGCTTAGCATAGAAGCATCATCCCCCTCCACCCCCTCCTCGGAGAAATTGTGTACCAAAGCCGGTGCCACCACCGCATCCGCCACGCTCGCAAAAGCGTCGCAACCTGCGGCCTCGGCTAAAAAATCGCGCAGTCTATTAAAACTCAGAAAGCGCTCCGCCGCCAAAACCCCTGCCGGGCGCCTGCGGACTCCCCTCAAGAGCATCAATGCCCTGCATAGAAGAACCCCCGCAACGGCAGAAGCCCCCGGAAAAGGATCGATACCCTCAATGTATGGCGCCATGGCCTATTCCGAAGAATGGCCTGACGGCTCTTTCCAGTTTGGCGTATACACAATCCCCGTGGCCGAAGGCGAGAATTTCGACCTGGTTGTCCCTGATGTCAACGCACATTGCGGCGGCGTCATGGTCGGTGACATCTACTATTGGTGCGACATCGTGCAGAACGATAATTTCGAAATCGAAAGCATCAATTACACAGGTGTTGACGTCAACAACGGCGCCAGGGTGTTCTCCGGCACCGGAGACTACAACACCCTGTCGATGACCTATGACAAGACCACCGGCACCATTTATGCCATAATGGACATCAACGGCATCCCCGTGCTTACAACCCTCTCCTTCGACAATGGTTTCCATTACACGCAGGTGGCTGAGTTCAAGGGAGATTACAACGCATCCGTAAGCGATTGGAACTGCATCGCCTGCGACAAGAACGGTCAGCTCTATGGCATCACATATGATTATGATACCGCTACATATGACATAGTCAGCAACACCCTGCATAAAATCAACAAAACCGATGGAACCGTAACCAAAATCGGCCCTACCGGTTTCTTGGGAGAATATTCCTCCGATGCTGTGATTGACCAGAATACCAACAGGATGTTCTGGACTGTCTCGGAATTTGTTGAAGGTTATCTCTGCGAAGTGAACCTCGCCACGGGCACTGCCACAAAAATATATGATTTCCCCGGAAATGAGCAGATTTGCGGTCTTGTGATTCCGGCGTCAGCCATCCAGGACAAAGCCCCGGCAGCCGTCACCGATGCAACAGCCGATTTCGCCGGCGGCTCCCTTACCGGCACAGTGGCATTCACCGCTCCCTCCACCCTTTATGACGGCACAGTCGCATCCGGCAACCTTACATATACAGTCAATGCGAATGGTGCGGCGGTAGCCACCGGCCAGACCAAATATGGTTCGGCTGTATCCGCCCCTATCACATTGGACAAAGCAGGGCTTTACACATTCCAGATATTTGTGAAAAATGATTCCGGCACAAGCCCCTCCGTTAAGTTGCAAAATATCTTCGTAGGCCATGACACCCCGAAGCCAACAACGGCCACCCTCGAATATTCCGACGGTATGATGCGCCTCTCCTGGCTGCCCGTCACCTCCGCAGTCAATGGCGGATTCATCGATCCCGTTGCCGTCAGATATACTGTTCGCCGAGTTGCAGGCTCCGCCGAACCGGTCACTGTGGCCGAGAATTTATCCGCAACAACCTTCTCCGAACCGATTGCAAAACCGGACCAGATCACACAATTCCATTATGAGGTAGTCGCCACTTACGATGGCAAATCCTCTGAATCAACCAGTTCAAACGCCGTTGTGATCGGTTCAATCGCACCCCCTTACACCGCCAATCTCGTAAACGACTTCCAATTCTTCACTGTGGATGATGCAAACCACGATGGCAAGACCTGGGCTATAAACAACGGTCGTCTTTATGTTCCCTACAATATGGATATGGTTATGGACGACTGGCTCTTCTCGCCGCCACTCAAACTTGAGAAGGGCAATCTCTACGACCTGATTGCGGCCATCTCCGCTCAGCGCGACATATATCCGGAAAGGATAGAGATTAAATATGGCAATGCTCCCACGCCGGAGGCTATGACCGGCACGCTCCTGCCCGCCTCAGTGATTACAGCACCCTTTGACGCGCCGATGTTTTGGAATTATTCCATGTTTGCCGAGGAATCAGGCGACTGCTATATCGGCTTCCACGGAATCTCCGATAAGGACTCCTATAGCCTGTGGCTGCACAGTTTCAGCGTATCCGAAGGCCATTCCTCCAATGCCCCCGGCGCCGGCGAACTCACCGTCACCCCCGGAAAGAATGGTGCCCTCACGGCAAAAATCCGTTTTGTGGTTCCGGTAAAGAACCTCGACGGCAGTGACCTCACTTCGCTCACATCCGTAGAACTCACCCGTGGCGGCGAGGTGGTCAAAACCTGGAACAATCCCGCTCCCGGCGATATATTGCCGTTCCAGGAGATTGTCCCCGCAGAGGGCGAATATACCTACACCGCAGTTTGTAAGAATGAAAATGGCAACGGAATGCCGGTTTCCAAAAACGTATTTATAGGTGTCAACTATCCCGCACCAATCACTAATCTTACCTGGTCGGAAACTTCCAGAGCCGGTGAGGTTAAAATCAGCTGGGATGCCGTGACAAAGGATATCACCGGCAATGAACTCGATTCTTACATGGTCTCATATCAGGTGTTCTCCGTCAATGGCGTTGGCGAGATGACCCCGCTCACCGGCAAGATCTCATCCAATTCATACACATATCAGGCTGTGCAGAACGGCAAACAGACGTTCATTCAGTATGCCGTGTTTGCTTACACGAAGAAAGGCGAGGGCGAGGGAGCTGTTACCGAATTCGGCCCCGTAGGCACTCCTTATCCCGGTATGGTATTCTCCGCCTACAGCGACTTTGACCGCTACGCCCTCAGCACTTCGGATGAAGGTGGCGCTTCTTGGGGCTTTTACTCCGATGATATTTTGGATGTGAAGTCTGTGGATTCTGACAACTTCTTCTTCGCAATGTTTTCGGAATATCTCCATAAATTTGCCGATGTGTTCACAGGATACATCACCCTTAAGGATATGACTAATCCCGCAGTATCGTTCTATACATTTAATGCGGAACTCCGGGGAGGGAATGCCAATATAAATGACATCACGGTCTACGTCCGCGAGAAGGGCCAGAAAGAATGGACCCTGCTGAAGAAAGCGGTCGCCAATGAAGTCGCACCCCTTCAGGGCTGGGGCAAGGTGATTGCCGGCCTCGCAGATTATGCCGGCAAGACTGTTCAGTTGAAATTTACCGGTACCGCCAACGCAGCCGCTTATACATATATGGACCGCATCGTGGTGGGTCCTATCCTCGACAACGACCTCAGCCTCACGCAGCTGTCGTCTCCTGAAAGTGCCGCACTCGGTAAAAAATATACAGTCACGGCCAATATCCTGAATGAAGGTTCCAAGGAGTCGGGAGAATACAGCGTCGAACTCTATTCCGACGACAATCTCGTGGACACAAAGAAATGCGCATCGCTGAAAGCCGGTGAGTCGGCCAAGGTAGACTTCGAATGCGTTATGTCGGGCCTTGCCACAGAGCCTGTGGCACACAATGCAAAGATTGTCTATGCTCAAGATGGGAATCTCGACAATAACGCCAGTGATGTGATCGAAATCGAGCCTGTTATGCCCGCCTATCCGGTGGTTACTGACCTTGCCGGCGAGGTTGAGGACAAGAAGGTCAATCTCTCCTGGAGCATTCCTGACCTCAGCAAGGCTCCCGGTGAGGCCGTTACCGAGGATTTCGAAAGCGGTGAGGCTTTTGCCGACCATTTCGGCGACTGGACCTTTGTCGATGAGGACGGGAAACCAGTGGGCGGTTTCAATGAGATTGAAATTCCCAACATCACATCCTATGAAACTCCCGGTTCGTTCTGGGTGTGGGATGCAAGCCAGCTCGGCAACTACACCTTTGCCGCCCATTCAGGCAACAAATATCTCTTCAGCCTCTTCAATAGAGGGCAGGTGGACGACTGGGCGATCTCCCCGCAACTCGATGGCAGCGCCCAGACTGTCTCATTCTACGCTAAAAGTTATACGTCTGCCTATCCCGAGGAAATCGAATTGCTTTATTCAGAAGGCTCTCTCAATACATTCAATTTTGTGCAGATTGAAGGAGCCGGAGGCACTGTGCCCAATGAATGGACTCTTTATGAAGTTGAGCTTCCGGCCGGTGCCAAGTATTTCGCAATACGTTCTTACTCTGAAGACAAGATGATGCTGATGATTGATGATGTGACATTCATTCCTCAGGGTGCGAAGCACAATCTTGTGATTAATGGCTACAATGTCTATCGCGACGGCGTCAAACTTAACAGCGAACCTGTGCAGACAACCTCCTTCACCGACTCCGGTGTGGAAGACAACAATTCGTATCTCTACAAAGTCACCGTGGCTTACAACAAGGGTGAATCCGCTGCCTCCAATCCCGCGAAGGTGGATGTAAATCTGTCGGACATAGATTCAACTGTGGAAGATGAAGTCGGCATTAGCGTTAACGACCGCAACATTCTGGTTTCGAATGCAGAAGGCATCGGCATAGAGGTCTATTCAGCCGATGGCAAGCTCCTGCAAGCCGTTACAGGCAGAGCGCAGACCGTAATCCCCGTCACCCCCGGCATCTACATAGTAAAAGCCGGCAACACCACCCGCAAAACAATAGTAAAGTAGCGAATCCGGCCCCCGCATAAGCCGCTTGCGGCTTAATAGAAGCGGAGCAACTACCCTGCATATAAACCGCGCACAACACTCGCTTCGTGTTGTGCGCGGCTTTTGCATCCGAAAAAAATAGTCGCGGAGCGACTACACTATCCCAATAAAATAGTCGCGGAGCGACTTCCCTATCCCAACAATTCAAAATTCAAAATTATAAAAAGAGTTGAGGCCGGCGTCATTACTGAACACCGGCCTCTGGGATAGGATGGATTTGGGGAGTAGCCCATAGCAGAGTCGAACTGCTCTTTAGAGAATGAAAATCTCTCGTCCTAACCGATAGACGAATGGGCCAACGCAAACCCGTGACCGTCAAGACTCCGTGGCATAAGTCCTCTTATGCCGCCTGTAGTCATGAACGGAGGATTATTACTATTTTAAATTTTGTTGATATGTTTGGCAAGGCTGCTGCAGAGATTGGCCGCTTTGTTCTTCGAGATGATGTTCTTGCGGCCAAGACGCTGAAGAAGTGCGCTTGTCTTTCTGTAGGCTGCTTCTGCCTCTGCCTTGTCGGTCATCTTGCGGATCTTGCGCACTGCATTGCGCGCTGTCTTTGCCCAGTAACGGTTCTCAAGCTTGCGGCTCTCCGACTGGCGAATTCTCTTTAATGACGATTTATGGTTTGCCATTTCAAAAAATTTCTTTGTTTCTGTTCCTGTTTCTTTGTGCCGCTGTCTCTCTTTTTTCGACACCGACTGTTATTTTGTAGCCCATAGCAGAGTCGAACTGCTCTTTAGAGAATGAAAATCTCTCGTCCTAACCGATAGACGAATGGGCCCCTCTTCGCGCAACTTCCATAAAATCAGCCTTTACCGGCGTTTTCTATGCTGTTCGCGCACTTTGCGACTGCAAAACTAATAATTTTTTCGTTCACTCGCAAATTTTATCCCTATTTCACGCGCTTTTTTTCTCTTTTCACCCTTTATTCCCCTTTAATCCTCTTTAATTTCCCCCGTTTCAATTTATTTATTAACTTTGCATCTATACTCCACTCCTCCTCTCCTTCACTCATCAACTCGTCCACTCATCAACTGACTAAAGATGAAATTAACACATTTTCTCGCAAAGTCGTTGCTTTGCGCTTCCTTTGCCCTGAGTCCCATGCTCGCCCATGCCGAATGGAACGATTCCATCCGCTATAAGGCCGAGATTGGCATAAACACTGCCGCCGGCGACCACAATCCTTTCTGGTTTGTTTCCAATCGGTTCGGAATGTCATCCATCGATAAGCAGAATGGATATCTCCGCCTTTCAGCATTCAAGGACCTCGACCGCAACAAACGCTTCTCCTGGGGTGCCGGCGTAGACCTCGGTGTTGGCTATGGCTTCTCCTCCGTGTTCCTCCCACAGCAACTCTATGCCGAGGTGAAATACCGCTGCCTCGACGCGATGATTGGCCAGAAGGAGATCACAGACGGCTTCCTCAACGACCGCCTATCCTCGGGTGCCCTCACATATTCCAATAATGCCCGCCCTATCCCGCAGTTGCGCGTCGGTATCTTCGACTATGCTAATGTCTGGGGATGTCAGGATATGTTTGCCATCAAAGGATATATAGCATATGGTCTCTTTACTGAAGACTGGTGGGTGAAGCGACATCACGGCGACTACAACTATTCGCTCAATGCCCTCTATTGCTCGCGCGCCATTTATTTCCGCGGAGGTAACCCCGACAAATTCCCGCTCGTCGGCGAACTCGGTCTGGAGATGGCCACACAGTTTGGCGGCCGTTCCTATTTCTACGACCCCAACACCGGAACATATCGCGAGGAAAAGCATCCCAAATATGCGAAGGCATGGCTCAAGGCCCTCATCCCTATGAAGGGCGGCGATGACACCTCCGTCGGCGAACAGACCAATGTGGAGGGAAATATGCTCGGCAACTGGGCTCTGTCGCTCCGCTGGGAAGATCCCTCCGGATGGATGGTGAAGGCTTATTACGAGCATTTCTTCGAGGACCATTCGATGCTCTTCTTTGATTATCCCTGGAAGGATGGCCTATATGGTGTGGAGGCCCGTCTTCCGAAAAACCCCTTTGTGTCCGAGATTCTCTATGAATTCCTTTATATGAAGGATCAGGCAGGACCCGTATATTGGGACCATATTCCCTCGCTCGACGTCCAGATCTCCGGCCGCGACGACTACTACAACCACTACATCTACAATGGCTGGGAACACTGGGGCATGGGCATCGGCAACCCCCTGCTCATCTCCCCCATCTATAATTCCGACCATCACCTCTATTTCTATCACACTCGCGTGCGCGCTCATCACCTTGGCCTTACGGGCGACCCCACACCGCAGGTGTCCTGGCGTATGCTCGCCACTTACAATCAGTCGTGGGGAACATACGATGAGCCCCTGAAAAAAGTTGAGTCCGACTTCTCCCTGCTCGCCGAAGTGAAGTGGCATCCACGCCGCCTGAAAGGTTGGGAGGGCTCCATCTCCTTCGCATTCGATGCCGGTTCGCTGCTCGGCCACTCTTACGGGGCCATGCTCACAATCTCCAAAACCGGCTTCTTTAAATAATCCTACCGGATTGCACAAATAATAGACACAAAAATGAAAACAAGATATTCCCTGATTGCTCTGATAGCAGCGCTCATCCTCATAATCGCCCCCTCCTGCCGTCGAGCCTCTCACAATGGCAAAATCGATGGCTTCTGGAAGATTATGAAAATGGAAAACAAAGCGACCGGCCAAGTGACCGAGATCACCGACCCCAAAATCAACATCGCCATCAACCTGGAACTGATGCAATGGTACGGCATAGGCCCGCGCCTCACGGGCATCATCTCCTATCACAAAGGCGATTCCACAATCGGAGTAGACTTCTCCGGCTGTCCCTACACCAACGAGCACACCCTTGCCGCCTACGGATTCACCTCCGCCAAGGTCACCTTCGACATCGTGACCCTCGACAGCAAGCACCTCGTCCTCGCCACCCCCGAAATGATCTACTACTGCGACCGCTTCTGAAAGATTGAAGATTGATGATTATTGATTGCAAAAGGGTTGAGAGGTCGAAGATTGTGCGTCGCCGGCCCAAGTCCGGCGACGCAGTCCGCCAAAGAAACAGCCTGCGCAGAAATATCATTCTGCGCAGGCTTATTTTTTTTAGGGAGATTTTGCTATCTCTTTATGATGACATATCCCTTTGCGGAATCGTCTCCTCGGCTATTGCTTACATCTATCTTATATCTGAGTTTTTCCTAAAAAAGTAACTAAAACCTTTCTATTTATTGAAAAATAATTGGTTAAGACCCCTGCATTAACATTTTTTGTGGGATGGGGTCTTAATCGGAGACATATCAGGAAAGGTTATCGCATCCGACCGAAATTTCGGTCGGATGTGCGTTGATTAGCCGTAATCCAACCGTTTTGAGTGTAAAAATTAGTTCATGAACTTTTGCAGTCCGTGCCCGAGCGTTATGCGGGTGTATTTTGTCAGTGTCGGCGCCTTGATGAACTCTTTGCAGAATTCAAGGAAATCCTCGTCCATGTCTTTTCGGAGGCGATAGCCCTCTCTGTCCTCCAGGAAAGATTGCTCACGTTCAAAACGTATCTTTTCCGCAAGGGCAAGTGTATTCTTGTTCTGCATACGTTCCTGCTGGATGCAGGGATGAAGCCATATATACAGATTTAGGTTTTCTTTCTTGCGGGAGTGTTTGATTTGATATTTCGGTTTACCCGCCATCGCTCCCTCGGTGTAAAACACCTGATTGCCGTCCTCGTGAAGCACGGGGATTCAATATCGGCGACCCACTTTGGCGGGAGGCAATTAACTTTTTAAATGTTTTTCAGCAGGTTGATTTTTTATCTCGAAAAATATTTATAATTTTGCATACGCAGACTGCACTAAGAACCCAATCCGGGGTTCAGCGCAGCGGGATGCAAGACATGTTAAAAGCGTTTACTAACGCTCTTTCCTGGCGGTTAGAAATCTGGCAAATTTCAAATTGCAGTCAAGAATGAGACAACGGTAGATGGCTATCGGGTATGTAGTATCTATACCATAGGTGTTAACGGGAACGTTGGCCGATGGCTATACATATACATATTCTGCGTGAGGCTACTACGTTGTCCGTTCTACTGCAATGGGCTTTACCAGAGCCTCTAACCGTGAGAACGGGCGACACGTACGGCTCTCACGCTTTTTTATTTCCATGACCAACCAAACGCCAACGTGGAGAGCCCAACGGCAACATAACAACTATGGGATTTGTTATTTTTCTAATCATCGTGGCCGTAATCGGTTACTTCTGGCTCTCTCAAGACTCTTCCGAAGTGAAACAACGTGGCAAAAACCGTACTCCGGAGCAGAAAATGACTTTACGCTATTTTCTCAACGACGGTTGCTTACAGAAAAAGCCGTCGGATGAAGAGTACGACAACCTCGTGCGCAAGATGATCGCGGAAAGGAATCTGAACAACCCTCAGACCGCACTTGACAAATTGGGAGTCGATGCCGACGAGGTGACCGAAGTGAAGCCCCTCTTCCTCGAGGGCTATGTGTTCGGCGACAAGAACTCCTATGCCAAGGTAGGCAAGGATAACGAGTGGCGCTCATCGAAGTATCAGGTTTCCTGGATCTTCTGCTCGGCCACACACGTCTATCTCTACCAGTATACCTTCAACACCGATGAGGATGGCAAGAAGGTTGCCACCGAGGAATACTTCTTCAAGGATATCACCAATTTCTCGTCCAGTTCCGACACAGTGGAGACACCCTATTGGGACAAGAAGCAGAAAAAGGTGGTTCTCAAGAATGTGGACTCCACACGCTTCCGCATCACAGTGCCCGGGGATTCGCTCTATTGTGTAATGGCTCAGACAGACGAAAACGAAGCGGCAGTCAAGGGACTCAAGGCCAAGCTCCGCGAGAAGAAGACCGTCTAACCCGAGATGCACTCTGACAGCAAGGCCACAATCAAACGACCGGATGTAAACTGGCAGCATGGCCTCATAAGGCTACTTCTTATAATGGCCGGCGGGACAATCTCCTCATGGCTGTTAATCAACATCTTTCCGCCTGGTACCATCTCATGGTCGTTATTGTCGGAACTTTGCATAGCGGCAATCGCCCTGCTCACAGCGCGCAGCAATCTTTTGCTGGCCATACGCCTTTATCAGCGCTATGCGCCTGAGAATGTGCGCGGACGGTGTGCCATGACCCCAACCTGCTCGGAGTATGCCGTGCTGGCTATCCGCCGATACGGCATACTCCGCGGCTCATTGATGACTTACCGCCGGTTGCGCTACAGATGTGACGGCACTCCAACTATTGATTATCCATAAAATCAACCAAAATGGGATTATTTAACCGTAAGCGCACCGATGGTGCGACATTCGATGGACAAGGGGAGGAACGCCGCGGATTCATCGACGTGATTCAATTCAATGGCGAACCGGAGGATCTTGTATGGAAATTCCCATACAACAATATATCCACCGCTTCGCAACTGATAGTGAACCAGAGTCAGGAAGCAGTTTTCCTGAAAGGTGGCGAAGTGGCCGACATTTTCGGCCCGGGCACAAAGACACTATCGGCCAACAATATACCTATTCTTCAGAAGCTTATCAACCTTCCGTTCGGTGGCAAAACACCATTTGTGGCCGAGGTGTGGTATGTAAGCAAGACAGTGCGCCGCAACCTTAAGTTCGGCACCGAACGTCCCATCGACATCTGGGATCCGATGATTCAGAACTCTGTGCCTGTAAGGGCGTTCGGACAGTATGGCATCCGCATCTCCGATTCCGCAGCCTTTTTGCGTGAAATGGTGGGAACGCTTCATCTTTTCACCACTGAGGACATCATCTCCCAGTTCCGCTCCGACATCGTGCAGGCGCTCAGCGAACGCATCAACAATTTCATGACCGAGGAGCAGGTGAGCGTCGTGACTATCAACGGCAAACTCTCCGCTGTCAGCAAATTTATCGAGGAGCAGGTAAACGAAGAGTTCTCGCGCTATGGTCTGGAAGTGACCAACCTCAAGGTGGAGAACATCAATTACGACAAGAACGACCCGCAGGTGGCACGTATACTGGAAGGCTATGCCAAGGCAAAGGAACGCGCCGTGCAGGGATTCACATATCAGCAGGAACGCCAGTTTGACATTCTGGAATCGGCCGCCGGCAACGAGGGCACTGCGGGTGCAGCCATGGGCGCGGGCATGGGACTCGGAATGGGCGTAGGAATGGGTGGCGCATTCGGCACACAGTTGAACGCCATGGCCGGGCAGGCAATGGCTCCGCAATCCCCCGCTCCCGGTGCGGCAGTTCCTCCGCCCCCACCGGGCACCTCCCAAAATGTCAGCTTCCATGTAAGTGTCAATGGGCAGCAGTATGGCCCATATGACCTTAATGCCATGGCACGTATGGCTGCAGCAGGACAAATCACCGTCGACACGTATGTGTGGCGTCCCGGAATGCCGGAATGGCTACGCGCGGCTCAGTGCCCAGAACTTGCCGGCCTGTTTACCCCGCCCGCACCATCTGCTTCCGCACCTCCCACTCCCCCCATGCCTCCAATGCCTTAATCATGAGCAATACAAAATCCATCAATATCTTTGCAAATGTCGTGGCACCGCTTGCTGTGGTGATCGTGACGGTTGCGCTCTTTTTTATCTTCATGCCTCAGGAACCGGGCACCCTCTTCTGGTTTAATATGATATATACGGCAGTCCTGGAAACCTTACTGTTCGCTTATATCGTCTGGCTTCCGGCACAACAGGGTTCGGTGGCGCTAAAATGGATGTGCGGCTCATTCACTTTAGCATATATCTGCATCGCTTTCACCTGGATGCTGCTTTTCAGCCTTTCAACGCTCCATGACATGTGGTCGCTGAAGGTATATTTTTCGGTGATTGCAGTGCTGACCGTGCTCTGGATTTTCATCGGCGCCACCACTGTAAAAGTGGACAATATCCACGAAACATCCGTGGAGGCTCTTGCTGATAACCGCGAGAAACTCAATCGTGTCACCGCAAAAGCCGACATGCTTCTTGAGCGGTTTAATCTTAAGAAGAGATCACATCCGGAATTGAATCAGTCTTCCTCTGCGGTAACAGCGCTTTGCCGCGGACTGGCCACGCTATCACCGACATCCATGGCAGATGCCTCGGCCGCAAAACGGATAAACAACATCATCTCAGGTCTTGAAGAGATCCTCGACGAGAATGTATCCGGCCAGATGACTTCACGGCTGAGGGAATATGCCGAAGAATCCACAATCATACTCAACAGTATCAAAAAATCAATACGCAAATAATGGCTACAGCAGAATTTTACGAGTGCCCGGGATGTGGCGCAAGGGTATCCCCCGACATGAAAAAATGTGAATATTGCGACAAACCGGTGATAATCCATTCCATCGGGGCAATCCAGACATTCACACCTATACAGCTCAATAAATACGCAAGTTCGTATCGCAAACAGCTTGTCGCCGACCCTGACGACCGCGAACTGAACCGATCGATGGGCATCTGCTATCTCAAACTCAAACTTTACGACAAGGCCAACGAAGCATTTGAACGGGCAGTCACCGACAATTTTGAGGATGCCGACTCATATTTCTATGCGGCGGCAGGACGACTCCACGGCAAGAAGGCGTTCATTACCCCGCGGCCCGATATCGACAAAGCCATCGAATATCTGAACGCGGCCAATATGATAGCGCCCAATCCTGTGAATTATCTTCTTCTTGCCTATATCAAGAAAGACTATTTCGACCGAAAGGCGCTGAATATTTCACCCTCGTGGGCGGAAGAACTCTCGTCGGCCCGCGAGTCAGGTGCCACCGACGCCGATATCGCTGCCCTCGCCGACCTCCTCGGCGTCGCCGTCACGCTGTAAGAATCCCGATGCCATTGAGTGTGATCAATGGTTGTTGCCGATCCAATCCAGACATACAAAAAATCACGATTATAATCGCTGGCAGGTACAAATTTTTGCGATTATAATCGTGATTTTTACAAATTTTTGAGGTTAAGGGCTATTTCAGGGTGAAGCCGAGGTCGTCGATGGTCTCCTTTACGGCGGCCATGTCGGGGTGACCCTCTATGATGGTCTCACCCGTGGCAAGATCGGCGGTCACCGACGTGACGCCGGGGAGTTTGCCGAGGTTCTTCTCTACCATGGCCTTGCAGTGGCCGCATGTCATCCCCTTTACCACAATCTTTGTTTCTTCTTTTTCCATATCTTTGCTGTTTTCTTTGTTTTCTACTTTCTCACCTTTGTCAGCGGCCATCGCGGGAATCTCACAACTTGCGCCGCCCCTCTTCTCCGGAGTGTATTTCTTTATCAGCGCATAGATTATCAGCGCCACAAGCACCGCTGAGCATATTCCGGGAAAAAGGCCTACCTGCATGTGGCAGTTGGCATGCATAGCCACATTATGGACGCTAAACCAGGAGGCGGGCATCAGATAGTCGATGCACATGCCGATGGAGATGGCGCCTAAGATGATGGTGGCAAGATACACGGCGGCCGTCTTCTTACCTAACGCCTTGCTCACAATGATAATCGAGGCGAAATTGGCAGCCGGGCCGGCCATTAGCAGCACGAATGCCGCTCCGGGGCTAAGCCCCTTTATCATCAGCGAGAGCGCGATGGGTATAGAACCGGTGGAGCACACATACATCGGCACGGCCACAATCACCACCGCCAGCATGGCCAGCAAGGGATAGTCGGCGAAATATGTGAAGAACCCGTCTGGCACAAAGGCTGTGATGGCAGCGGCAATCACCAGGCCGATTATCAGCCACTTGCCAATATTCTGCACCATGTCCACAAAACCATAGCGCAGGGCGTCGCGCATCTTCTGGAGGAAGGTGTCCGACTCCGGAGCGTCGATGGTATCAACCTCCTCGGCACATTCCTTCTTGGCATCGCAACGGTCCTGACGATTAACTATCATGCCTCCCACAAAAGCCGTAATCAGGGCGGCCACAGGGCGGATGATGGCGAATGCGGGACCGAGCAGAGAATATGTGGCGGCGATAGAGTCGACGCCGGTCTGCGGAGTGGCTATCAGGAAAGAGGTGGAAGCACCTCGCGATGCTCCGTTCTTGCGCAACGACACAGCCGTGGGCAACACGCCACAGGAACATAGCGGCAGCGGCACACCAATCAGCGCGGCCTTGATGACGGCCCACGCTCCCGGTTGGGAGAGATGGCGCCGGTAAAAACTCCCCGGCACATATGCATAGAGAATGCCCGCCACAAGAAAGCCCAACAGGAGATAGGGCGACATTTCAGCGAGCATGTTTACGAGCGAATAGATGAATTCCATATATAAAGAACGATTTTCGCGGGATTGAAATTGTGAACGGATATGGGCGCCGACAGAGCGGGAATCGGCAATTTTGCATCACTAACTTTAGACCCCATCCCACAAAAAATGTTAACGCAGGGGTCGCAGATGTGCCTCATA
>CAJLTZ010000049.1 GCA_905209725.1 uncultured Muribaculaceae bacterium | reverse complement strand
GGAGGAGCAACGCCATAAGCTTTATGCGGGCCAGATTCACACTTTGTCCAAAATGTTCTTGCATAATCGGGAGGATTTGGTTAACTTTGACCAAGTCCTTGGAATTAGTAGTTTTCATGGAGAAAAGTCGGCAAACTTTTCCTTTAAATTACTAATTTTCAAGGACTTTTACAAATATAATCGACTGAAATTTAGATGTTTAACAGCATAATTTCAATTTTTGTCATCTACTAAATCTTAGAATTTAAATTCCACACCACCCATAATCGTGATACCGGGCATCGGACAGCCGTATACCACCTGATAATGACGATTGGTGAAATTGTCAAGTTTCACTAATGCCGTCACGGGCACCTTGGTTCCGAATGTGTAGGCTCCACGGAAATTCAAGAGAGTGTATTTTGCTGTCGTGCCATCGGGATTGCCGTTCTGCAAGGCCCAGATGTTCTGGTTTTCCAACTCAAATTCAAATTTACCCGGCGTATACATCAGCCTTCCGCAAAGTTTATTTTTCGGCACATAGATTGTGTTATTATCCGTGTGGATGTAACTGTAGTTGGCACTGATGCTCCATAAAGGATGGAAGCGATAGTAAGCCTCTATTTCGAATCCTTTGTTGATAAATTTGCCTACGTTCATATTTTTCGGTTTGCCATCCACCATCTGCGTCTGGATCATATCCTTTCCGTTGATGAAATAGAGGGCCGCACCGAGTTTGAGACGATAATTGAGAAGCCACTGAGTATAGGTCACTTCATAATTGAGCATATATTCGGGCTTCAGGTCAGGATTGTGGGGAGGATACATATAAAGCTCGCGGATATTCGGAGAACGGAAACCCTTGGCGAAGTTGAACTTGAATTCCGAGTCGAATCCCGGGCGCACCACGATACCGGCCGACGGCACCCAGACATTTCCATAAGAAGAGCCATGCTGCAGACGCACGCCGGCATTCACATTAAGAATATCCCTGAAGAAGCCCTGCTGCATCATCACATAACCCGCCACTTCGTTTTCCGATTTGCGCACGCCTTCGGTCCGGGAATCAGTAGCCTTATCTGTGTTCCATGATTTGCCACCCCAGTGCTGGAAATCCAGACCTACGGAAAGAGCATTGGCTTCCCATAAGTTCAATGTTTCGAACATGGTGAATCCCATATTATAATCGCGCGAGTGGAAGATATAGTCGCGAGGGGTGCCTCCGGGAGCATAGCCGTCGTCAACATTATGCGTGCCCCAGTTGATCCATCCCTGAGCGCCACCGTTCACTTTACCATAGTGATTGTTGACGTATACGGCGCCTGTGCCGCGGAACATATATGTCCACATCGAAAGAAGAGGCGATTGCTCGGTGCCGGGATTATTGGCCTTGGTCTGGGTCATATCCACAAGACCTCCTACTTTCCAATGGTCCGAAATACCATATGAGATATTGGCATATTCATTGGCAAGCCAGTATTCGGAATTTTCGCGGTTTCCGTTACTGCGATCCAGTTGCCCGGACACGGTGGCCTGCAGCGAACCCTTCTTCACCCCGGTGGAAAGATTGAATTTCTGGGTGTTGAATGATCCAAACAGGGCTCTCGCACGTCCGCTTACACCATCCTCCTTCTGGCTTCGGGTGATAATATTCACTGAGCCGCCCATTGCGCCCGAACCATACAGCAACGAAGAGGGGCCCTTCACCACCTCCACTCGTTCCACGCCATTCGCCACATAAGTGTCGGGAAGGGAATGGCCGAATACGCCGGCCCATTGCGGCATGCCGTCTATCATGAAGAGCACCTTGTTGCCGCCGCCTACACCCCTTATGCTTACCGAGCCTGCCGACCCTCCGGATACGCCGTAGCCCATGAAGCCACGCTCCGAAGTAAAGAATCCCGGTATGTCCATTGTCATTACCGGCAGCAGGGAGGACTCCGTAGAGCGGTCAATCTGCTCTGAACTGATGGTGATAACGTCAAGCGGCGTGAGTTCTACTCTTGCCTTAGCCTTAACTTCCACGCCGGGCAATTCTTTCACTCTCATCTTTTCTCCTATGCTATCGGACTTCTCAGCATTCGCCCATATTCCTGTCAACATAGATGCCATGACAAGCACAATCTTCTGTGGTGTATGCATAACTGTTACTATTTATAGTGGTGTGTTTTTATAATATTAATAACACCCCAAATTATAAATGTTATTTGATATAATCAAAATAAATTTTGTTATATTTATATATTATCGAAATTTTGTGATGATATTACCGAATTATATGAAAGCACATTCTTCTCCGGAATTCTTCGACTCCATCGCCGACACGTGGGATTCCAATGAAAAATTATCCGTTCCCGACAGAATTCACCGTTTTCTGGGTGAAATCTGTATCTTTCCGGGAGAAAAAATTCTTGACCTGGGCACAGGCACCGGTGTACTGATTCCTTATATGGCCCGCCTCACTGGTCCGAAAGGAAGTGTCACAGCCGTAGATTTCTCTCAGAAGATGCTTGATCATGCTAAAGCAAAATTCGGAGATATCGCTAATGTTCGATTCAGGTTGTGCGATTTCGAAAAGGATTTCCCGGATGGCCGCTACGATCTGGTGATGATGTATTGCGTATATCCTCATCTCGGCAATCCTGAATGTCTGCTAAAAGAGATTGCCGCCAGCCATCTTAGCGACATCGGCAGAATTGTAATTGCATTTCCATGCCGCGAGGATTTTATTAATCATGTCCACGGCGATATAAAGGCCGATGCCCATCTCCTGCCCCCGGCTCCCGTACTTGCCGAGAGAATCCGCAACTGGGGCTTGTCGGCAAATGTAATTGAATATTCCGACGATTTATATATCCTTGAAATACGATGAAAAAAGTATAATCTTAATAGTATCTTTACTCGGCCTTTTCTGCGTTTCATCCTACGCTTTTAAGCCGACAATATCCGAGCGATATTATCCCTGTCAGCAGGAAGAAAGGAAAAGTGTTTCCTCAATTGAACTCCCCGCTCCGGAGGATTGGAAACAGGAATGGGAAGCCATAGATGATATCATCAAAGAGAACGGATTCTCATATCCCGATGAGGAGGCCGACCGGAAGGAGATAATGGAACTTCTGGCAGACAACAAATTTATCGTGCATCACAGCAAAAGATTCAACGAGGCTTACCACCAGCATTATCGAATTGTGTCGAAAGAGATTTTCTCTAATGAAATTTATCCCCTTATCGACAAGGCTCATCTGAACAAGGCTCGCAGATAGCGGTAGACTTGTAATTTCGTCATATGTTGGCGGGGTCAATTCCCAGGCCGGTGAGTCTGAGTCTTAGACGGTAAATTTCATTTCTGCATTCCTCAAGCTCCGCATCTTTCGCTTCGAGTTTAGATTCCAGTCTTTCATTTCGCTGGAAAAGCGCTTCATTTCTGTCGAGCATTTCGCCGAGTTCCTTTTCAAGATATTCAATACGCTGGTGATGATCGTGGTGATGATTGGAATCGGGATTTTCCTTATGGGCATGCTCATGAAGTTTTTTCAGAAGTTGGCCTAAAAGGTCGCCTTCATTAACAATGTCCTCATCCCTCTTATCGCGCTCCACTACTGAAGCAATATAATAATCATCAAGATTATCAAGCCCCATTACTTGCTTCAATAGATTCTCCTTTTCAGCAGAAAGCTGATATTTTCCATTTTCAATTGTGGAAAGGTAACTTTGTGTAAGTCCTAATTTCCGGGAAAGTTCCACCTGACTCATCCCTTTTTCCTTGCGGAGTCTCACAATATCGATTCGTGCCATCTTGATATCATTTTAATGAAGTTGTCTAAACTAATTTTTATGGTAAGATTAATGAAGATTGCCATAAAGTTTACACTTCTTCAGATTTTTTAGTTTACGTAAATTCGTTTAGACAACTTCAATAACTGAGGTTTACGCTCTTTTTACAAAATTAATAAATAATATCATTATTCCCAAAGCAATGGCGCAGGAACAGATGGATTCCGTTCCTGCGCCAATAGTATAATGAATCTTTCTATCGAATCTCTGATTAGAGGTAAGAGAGATTATAGGATGCGAATTCGAGGTCGTTCTGGGCACGCTTGAGCAGGCTGTTGTCGAGTTTCACTGCCTGACGGAGATTGTTCATCACCATGTTCTCATTGTTGGTGCGTGCGCCCACCACAGCATTCAGATAATATGTGGTGGCATCGGGGTTCTTGATGTTGTCAAGGATCTCTTTAGCACCGGAATAGTTTTTGTTGAGGATTTGAGCCACGGCGGCGTTGTTGTTCTTCAGCGAGCCGAATGCATTCACAGCGCTCTGGAGGTCGCCCTGGGCGAGATAGTAGACGCCGAGGGCGTCAGCTGTCTCAGGCACGCCTGTAGCAGCGCCAAACTGCTCGTTGGCACGAGCCATGTCGCCATTGATCATCGAGATGAGACCGAGGTTCATCTGCGGCTCTTTGGCGGCGGGGTTGAGGCGGAGAGCATGTTCCCAGTTGGCCTTAGCACCCTCATAGTCGCCTGCGCGGAACTGAGTTACGCCAAGGTTGTTGAAAGTGCGGTAGTCCTTCGAAAAGAGTTCGGCAGCCTTGTTATAGACCTCCATCTTCTTCATGTTGTCGTCGGTGAGAGTGGCGATGTAGAGCATCTCATTCTCTGTGAGGGCCTGAGGATTGGTGTTAAAGAGGTCCACGAGTTCACGGTCGCTCTTGCCGAGTGTGTTGATCTGAGCCATCACGCGCGAATAGCGGAGCTGGGGAAGGATCTGGTCGGCGAGTTCGTTGAACACGCTGGAGAGGTTGCGGATCTCACGCTCGCGCTCCACGGGATCAGGATACAATTTGAGCACGCTGAGGATAAGGTCCTTGTCCTGGATGTTGGATTTCTCCACAAGTTTCTCGAAACCTTCCCAGTCTTCGGGGGTAAAGGAGGAGGTAAGTTCGCCGAATTCGGTGATCTTGTCCTTCTTGAGCTGGTTCTCCAGATAGTTGGTGGTGTTTTTCTCACGCTTCTCGGCGAGCTGGGTGTTGAATTCGAGCGTGCCTTCGGGGGAAGCGTAACTGTTCACCGTAATGCCGGCAATCTCCTGGTTGGGAGCTGCATTGGCCTCCATGAGTTTCTTGTTGAGGTCGATGTAGTCGGCCTTGCTGGTCTGGTTGGCGCGGATGTTGGCCTGGTTGATGAGGAAGTGGATATCGGCGGTATATTTCTCCGTGATAACCTTCTTGAAGTCATCGGGAGCCACGGCGGGAGCCACAGTCCTGGCGCCGGCGAGGGCGGAAGTGGCGAGCACACCATAGCCCACTTTCACGCGGGGGAGCTTATATGTCTTGCCGTTCTGGTCCACGTTGAAGTCGAGATACATGTCGCTCTTCTCTGCTCCGGGATAATACACGAAGCGGAAGGGAATCTGGACGTTGCCGCCCTCCTTGTAGGAAACCACCTGACCATTGGCGCGTACGTCCTCGCCCTGGAACACGACGGGAGTAGCGGTGGTCTCAGCCTCTTTGCTGCCATCCTGCCATACGAGTGTAGGCACGGCCTGTACTTTGGCATTCTTCACCATCACCTTTGCAGGGATGTTGGCGGTAACAGTGCCGGGAACGGTCTGGCCCACAGCCTCGAGCGGCGTAGGAACAGTGGTGAAATAACTGCTCTTGAACTGGCTCAGCTTCTTGTTGCAGCCCGTGAATGAGATCAGGGCAACGCCGAGAGCCAGATAGATCACTTTCTTGTTCATAACTGTCTATTTGGATTTTTCGTAACTATCTTGAAAGGATTAGATTATATTAAGGAGTGAAGAAAGGCTTCACCCGCAAATAATGCGTAAAGATATAAAATAATTAGGAAACGATATGTTAAAAAGTAAAAAAATCGCAATCTTACCCATCACAAAGCAGCAGGCGTGCGGCACATGCACGGGGATTCAATATCGGCGACCCACTTTGGCGGGAAGTTTCTGCATACGCAGACTGCACTAAGAACCCCATCCGGGGTTCAGCGCAGCGGGATGCAACTATTCAGCGGACACGCTGAGGTAGTCGCCGTTTAGAAAAGGGCGAGGATTGCGTTGTATGGCGAGTTTCCGTGTTTCGTGTGAGACTTGACACGTTTGCCGCATGTACGGCAGACCTTGACATAGTGGCGCACTTCCGTTATCAGAGGCTTCAGTTCCGGCAGTGAAATTATCTGAGTGACGTAATCCAGTTCCTTGTCGCATCCTTCCAGAGAATCCCCGCATGCATCGCAGACCTCGGCGACCTCTTCCTCTATGGTGTCCACGCAATCCGCCAGCTCCAGCGTGCTGCCCTCATGCCCGGGCTGACCGCCCGGTTTCCTCCCCGATGGCTTGCGAAGAGATCTGGCGCGACGGACAATCTCATTTTAATGAGGAAATTCCACTTTCTATCTTCTGAATCTGGCCGGCAGCGGCAGCTTCTCCACGCGGGTCACGAGCCAGAGGTAGAGGCACAGCAGGAAGACGCGCAACAGATACACCGCCCACATCGGCATCCCGAACTGCGGAAGCGCCATAGCCTCCCCTCCTATCCATAGCAGCGCCGCTACGCACAAGTAAACCCCGATCCGCTTCAGCGGATACGGCAGCGGATAATACTTGCGGCCTACCATCCAGCTGATCACCATCACGATGAAATATGACGCCAAGGCCGCCCACGCAGATCCCATGTAGCCGCGTGGTATACCTATCGCCGGCACAAACCAGCAGTTGAATCCAAGCATCAGCACAAAACATATAAGCGACAGATACATCCCCCAGCGAGTGCGGTCGGTCAACTTATACCATAACGACAGATTGAAGAACACGCCGAAACAAAGTTCCGCAGCCATCATCACCGGCACAACATCCAGGCCCGGCCAATACGACGGCGACACAAAATATTTCAGCACCGGCAGGAAGAACATCACCCCTAAGAAGATGAAAAGGCCGAAGATGATGAAGAATTTCATCGCGTCGCAATAAGTCTTCTTCTTATCCTCCCCTTCGGCTCGCGCCTGCGCGAAGATAAATGGCTCGTAGGCATAACGGAATGCCTGCGTGAACATCACCATTATTATCGCAATCTTGATGTTGGCGCCGTAGATACCCACCATCGAACGGGCTGCCTCTTCCTCCCCTTTGAAAAGATAAGGGATAAGGATCTGACCCATGTTCTGGGAAAGAATGCCGGCCACGCCGAGCACCAGCAACGGCCACGAATAGGAAAGCATCTTCCGCAGCAACGGCATCGAGAACGACCAGCGTGCCGCTCCTAATTCAGGAAGAAGGCAAAGCAGAATCACGCCCGAAGAGATAAGGTTGGCCAGGAAAATCCAGCCTATTCCGAAGGCATCTCCGCCGAGAGGGGCGTAAAACCAGTCGATAAGCCCCGGTGCCGATTGCTCAATGCGCGGACAGGCAATCAGAAAAAAGAGGTTGAGCGAGATATTGAGGGCCACGTTAAGAAGCTTTATCCCGGCGAAGCGCAACGCCTTCTTGCGGAACCGCAGATAGGCGAAGGGAATATTGGAGAAAGCGTCGATAGCCACCGTCACAGCCAACATCCACACAAACATCGGGTGCTGAGGCAGCAGCATCGCCGAAGATATCGGCTGTATGAAGGCCGACATCAGGATGATGAAGAGCAGAGACGTGAAGCCCACCGACGTGAGCGAAGTGGTGTAGACGCGGTTGGAATCCTCTCCCTCCTTGTTGGCAAACCGGAAGAAGCCCGTCTCCATGCCATAGTTGAGGATTACGAGCGCCACAGCCGTAAAACTGTAGAGATAACTTACGATACCATATTCCTGTGTGGGGAAGATATAGACGTAGAGAGGAACGAGACACCAGTTGAGGAAGCGTCCGATTATGCTTGAGAGGCCATATACGGCGGTCTCCTTTGCCAGGGATTTAATGCCGGCCATTTATTCTGATTGATAATTGATGATTTATGATTCAAATCCCCGATTTGCGGATAAAGAATCATTGCATATGAATTGATTAGTCGAAGAGGGAGGGGCCTTGGGGCTGATGGCCCGTGCGGCCGAGGTGGCGGTAGGCGAGTTCCGTCACTTCGCGTCCTCGCGGTGTGCGTTTCAGGAAACCCTCCTTGATGAGGAATGGCTCGTAAACCTCCTCGATTGTGCCGGCGTCCTCGCCGATGGCGGTGCCGATGGTGGTAAGTCCTACAGGTCCGCCCTTGAATTTGTCGATGATGGTGAGCAGGATGCGGTTGTCGATCTCATCCAGTCCGTAGCGGTCGATGTTGAGGGCCTCGAGGGCGTGGCGGGCTATCTGGAGATCGATTACGCCGGAACCCTTCACCTGGGCGAAATCGCGCACGCGGCGAAGCAGCGCGTTGGCCACACGCGGCGTGCCGCGCGAGCGGAGCGCAATCTCCAGGGCGGCGTCATCCTGGATAGGGATGCGCAGCAGCGAGGCCGACCGCTTCACAATCTGCTGCAGAAGCGGATGGTCGTAATATTCCAGGTGGCAGTTGATGCCGAAGCGGGCGCGCAGTGGCGCCGTCAGGTTGCCGCTCCGTGTGGTGGCCCCCACAAGCGTGAACGGAGAGAGCGCCAGCTGCACGCTCTTCGCCCCAGGGCCCTTGTCAAGGAGAATGTCGATGCGGAAATCCTCCATCGCCGAGTAGAGGTATTCCTCCACTACGGGATGAAGCCTGTGGATCTCGTCGATGAAAAGCACGTCGTTGGGCTCCAGGCTCATCAGGATGCCTGCTAAATCGCCCGGTTTGTCGAGCACAGGTCCCGAAGTAGTCTTGAATCCCACGCCAAGTTCGTTGGCGATGATATTGGAAAGGGTGGTCTTGCCCAGGCCCGGAGGGCCGTGGAGAAGGGTGTGGTCCAGCGCCTCGCCCCGCATCTTCGCCGCCTGGACGAATACCCGCAGGTTGGCTATTATCTTGTCCTGCCCCGTGAAGTCGTTGAATGCCAACGGCCGCAGGGCCTTCTCGATGTCCGACTCCGTGCCCTCGGGACGCGACTGGTTTTTTCTGATGTCAAAGTCATCGCTCATGTTGCAAAGTTACAACTTTTCGGGCGCATCTGCAAAGAAAAGCGGGAGCTTTGGCCCTATGGCCGTGGCTCCCGCAACATCAAGGTTACGAAAAAGTATTCGTAATTTCGTGTTATCTAATTTTATTCCTTTAGCGCTTCAAAGTAGGCGTCGGCTATGGAGAGCCATTCTGCCGTGGAGCCCTCGCTGGTGAAGCCGGGACGTTTTGTCGGGTCGCCGAGCACCTCGGCGGCCTTGTCGGGGGTAAGTGTCACCACTACCGGCGGCACATCCACTCCGGGTGTATAGAACTGGTCGGTATTCACGCCCGCCTTATCCTCCTCAATGGCATAGATATGGCCATCATAGGCATATACGCCTGTGACGCGAACTGTTTGTGAGCCGCGTTCGGTGGTAAGGGAAATCTCGGGAATGAAATGGAAACCCGCTGTGGCTAAATCCCACAGCACAGCGCCGTAACCCCGCTGGAGCAGGTCGGCGGCAAGCTGATCCTTGGCTTTTTGCAACAAGGCTTTTTCGTCTGTGTTTTTCATAATCATTGATGTTTTAGAATGATAACATTCGGGAAGCAGAAATGGGTTTTTCACAAAGACTAAAATTCAGCATTTCGAAACAACTTCTTCTCAAATAAATTTATTATCTTCGCAAATCAAGACGAAATCAAGATGGAAAAAATAGCAAGTTTCACGATTAATCACGAAATCCTCGAACCTGGAATATATGTAAGCCGCAAGGACCGCACCCCGGCCGGCGACACCATCACCACCTTCGATATCCGCATGACGCGGCCCAACCGCGAGGCGGCTCTCTCGCCGAAGGCCCTCCATGCCATGGAGCACTTGGCCGCCACCTTCCTGCGCAACGACCCCGAATGGCGCGACCGCGTGGTATACTGGGGCCCGATGGGTTGCTGCACAGGCAACTATCTCCTTCTTCAGGGCGACCTCGAGAGCCGCGACATTCTGGACCTTATGCGCCGCACAATGGAATTCGTAGCCGGATTCGAAGGCGAAGTGCCCGGCGCCACACCCCGCGACTGCGGCAACTACAGCTTTATGGATCTCCCCGCAGCCCGCGATGCCGCCCGCCGCTCCCTCACAGAAACCCTCGCCCACCCCACTGATTCCAACCTTCACTACCCCGAATAATTTGTAAAAATCACCCCGTTTTTTTGCACAGACGCGGATTTTTTTATAATTTTGCAGACGCATTAGGCCCAGCGATTCCCTTTTTCGCTGGCGTTAAGCATCAAATCGGGGTGTAGCACAGTTGGTTAGCGCGCTACGTTCGGGACGTAGAGGTCGGGCGTTCGAGTCGCCTCACCCCGACAGGAGGCCGGAGAAATCCGGCCTCTTTGGTTATTCAAAATTCACTTCGGATATGGATAAGAATAAGAAATTCAAAAGGACTCTGATCACCACGGCGTTGCCTTACGCCAATGGTCCCGTGCATATCGGCCATCTCGCCGGCGTTTATGTCCCCGCTGACATCTTCGCCCGCTATCTCCGCCTCCGTGGCGAGGAGGTGCTTCTCATCGGTGGCAGCGACGAGCACGGTGTGCCCATCACCATAAAGGCCCGCAACGAGGGCGTCACACCCCAGGATATCGTGGACCGTTACCATAATATCATCAAGGATTCCTTCGAGGGTCTCGGCATCTCCTTCGATGTCTATGGCCGCACCACCTCGGAAACCCATAGCAAGACCGCTTCCGACTTTTTCCGCAAACTCTATGACAAGGGTGAATTTGTGGAGCAGGAATCCGAACAGCTCTACGACGAAGAGGCCGGCCAGTTCCTTGCCGACCGCTACGTCACCGGCAAATGCCCCCACTGCGGTGCTGAGGGAGCCTATGGCGACCAATGCGAAGCCTGCGGCACCAGCCTCAACGCCACCGACCTCATCGACCCCCGCTCCGCAATCACCGGCAGCGTGCCCGTGATGAGAAAAACCAAGCACTATTACCTCCCTCTCGATAAATGGCAGAAACGCCTCGAGAAGTGGATTCTCGAAGAGCACAAGGAGTGGAAGCCCAACGTATACGGCCAGTGCAAGAGCTGGCTCGACCTCGGCCTGCAGCCTCGCGCCGTGAGCCGCGACCTCGACTGGGGTATCCCCGTTCCCGTGGAGGGCAACGAAGGAAAAGTGCTCTATGTGTGGTTTGACGCCCCCATCGGCTATATCTCCAATACAATCGACCTCGTGGGCGACGACTACACGAAATGGTGGAAAGATCCCGAAACCCGCATGATCCATTTCATCGGCAAGGACAATATCGTGTTCCATTGCATCGTGTTCCCCGCAATGCTTATGGCCGATGGCACTTACAATCTCCCCGACAACGTGCCTGCCAATGAGTTCCTCAACCTCGAGGACAACAAGATTTCCACCTCGCGCAATTGGGCAGTATGGCTCCACGAATATCTCGCCGACTTCCCCGGCAAGCAGGATGTGCTCCGCTACGTGCTTACTGCCAACGCCCCCGAGACAAAGGACAACAACTTCACCTGGAAAGACTTCCAGCAGCGCAACAACAGCGAACTGGTGGCCATCCTCGGTAATTTTGTGAACCGTGCGATGGTGCTTGTCCACAAATATTTCGGCGGCAAGGTGCCTGCCCGCGGCCAACTCGAGGCTATCGATGAGGCTGTGGTTGAGGAGATCCGCAAGGCCGTGGCTGAGGAGACCCGCAATCTTGACGAGTTCAAATTCCGCGAGGCTCTCAAGAGCGCGATGAACATCGCCCGCGCCGGCAACAAGTATCTCGCCGACACTGAGCCCTGGAAAGTTTGGAAGACGGATGAAGCCCGCGTGGCCACTATCCTCAATATCGCTCTCCAGATATGCGCCAATATCGCCACGGCCTTCGAGCCCTTCCTCCCCTTCATGAGCGCCGACCTGCGCGAGATGCTCAATCTCAAGGAGATGCGCTGGGACGACCTCGGCAGCATCGACCTCCTCGAGCCCGGCCACGAAATCGCTCAGCCACGTCTCCTCTTCGAGAAGATCGAGGACACGCCCATCGAGGCTCAGATCAAGCGCCTTTTGGATACAAAGAAGGAGAACGAAATGAAGAGCTGGACTCCCGAACCGGTGAAGGAAACCTGCGAATTCGAGGATTTCGAGAAGGTGGATATTCGCGTGGGCAAGGTGCTTGAATGCTCCAAGGTGAAGAAATCGAAAAAACTCCTCCAGTTCCTCATCGACGATGGTATGGAGAAGCGCACAATCCTGAGCGGCATCGCCCAGAGTTATGAAGACCCCTCAGTGCTGGTTGGCAAGGAGGTATGCTTCGTGGCTAATTTCGCACCCCGCAAGATGATGGGCATCGAGAGCCAGGGTATGATTATGAGCGCGGTGAATCCTGACGGTACCCTCACCGTGATCTCACCATCTAAAGATGTGAAACCGGGTTGCCAGGTTGGCTAACCCTTTTCCCCATTTGTTAATAGGTTCTACTGAGGCTATGCTGTAATTATTACGGCATAGCCTCGTTTTTGTGGAGATGGTGGCTTATTCCTGTTCGATTTTGTTTACCTCCTTCCATGGGAAACTGTAATCGGCAGGGCGATAGTCGGCGCCTGTGTGTACGAATGCTCCCAGGAAATATTTGAGCTGGCGCGGCAGATTGATTCTGATTACGCGCTCGATATGGTCGGCCACCTGTGAGGCGCGCCGGTCGGTCCATCTCACTCCCCCGAAATGCAGTCTCGGATGTTGGTATGTGCCCTCGATATTCACGCCGAACCTGAAATGCAGCGGGAATTTGCGCACACCGATATGATAGGCAAACTCGCCGTTGAAATTATTCATGCCCAGCATCTCCAGTTCATAATTGGCCAGATTGAAATATATTGGATATACCTGAAACAGATTGTCATGCACTGAGGCGAACATGTTGATATTCTCGATATGAAGATCGTCGGTACTGGGAATCAACAACTTCTTTCGCAATTTGGATATAAACCTGTTCTGATGAATCCTGAGGTGTCTGGCTTTCAGGCTGATGCCTGCCTGAAGACTCGGCACGTCGAAATACATATCAGGAAATATCCTCACCTCTCCCGAGGCGTCGGCATTGATAAGGCCGTGCAGGTTGACAAGCTGCGGTTGGGCGCGCACCAGTTTCGGGAAATTATGCAGCAGGTCGGTGAAATGGCAGTCGCGCACGCTCACATTGGCCTTCATCCGCATGTCGAGATGGCGCGAGGTGTCGTAGATGAAATTCATACCTATGCGGCCGAAATCGGTGGCGATGTGCAGGGTGTCGCAGTGGGCGAGACCGTCGGCCACGCGCACATTTGCCAGGATATTATTGAGTTGCAGGTTGATATAATCCGTGCGGGCAGCCTTCGCCTTCAGGTCGAGACAAAGATTCTTGGGAATCAGCCATGCGATTGATTCCGGGGGAATATGTTCAATCTGCAGCGACGCGCGATAGGCCGAATCGCCCATGGTGCGGATCATTCCCCGTTCATAGATTTTGCTTATGCGGTTGAGGTTGAGAGTGTCCACGGTGAGCCGTATGGCCATAGGAAGCCGTTCGGGTGCCGGCGAGAGGAGGAAATTGCGCATTGTGCCCATGAACGCCTCCATGGCAAGATGCGTGTCGAGCACCCTGACGTCGAGCGAACGGAGCGCGATGGAGTCAAGGTCGGTGAAGAAGGAGATATTCCGGAGGCCCACATACTCCGGAAAATCGCTGAGGCGCACCTTTCCGTTGGCAAGGCTGAGATTGCAGCGGGCATCCCATTGCCTCAGAAGCGTTGCAATGCGGGGAGGAAGTGTGGGTGCGGTAAGGTATTCGTCGGTATGCTGCACTTTTGCGAGTTCAGGATCGGTAGGCGCTGCCGCAGCCCCTTTGGGCAATCGCTTCCCGGCCGCGCGACGATGCACGGCCATATGCAGTTTCAGCCCGTTGAGATGAATGTCGGTGGTATCCTTGGTAAATCGCAGTCCGGTGCCGTTGAAGTCTACCTTTACCGAGTCGGGCATCTTGCTCAGCGAGCGGATGGCGGTGTTGGCCTGCAGTGAGAAATTTCCTGCCGCAGCTTTCCCTATGGATGGGTTCTGATATCGGGAAATGCCGCCATGCACTCTTGCCGTCACTTTGGAATTGGCTATTGATGCTTCCAGATGCAGCTGTTGGGCGTTTACAGCCGTTTTCCCGGCCTTCACCGCCGCACTTGGCAGTTCCGCCTTAACCCCGGCCGCGAGCCTCGTGATATCCCCTTTGATCAAATCAAGGATTGGCGCCTGAAGGTTGATGGCAGCTTCGGCATCGCCGGAGAACTTCAGCCCGGGAGCCACCTTGGCCAGCGGCAGGTTTGGCTGGTTGACAATGCCCTTAAGGTCGGAACTGAGATTCGGCTCGGACAATAATGAAGCTAAATGTGCACTTCCGCTTACGCTCGAATTGAAGGCTTTAAGCGAGAGCGAACGGATATCTATGAATGAGGCTTCGGGACGAGAGGTGTCATAGAGGATGTTGCTTCGAAGATTGATGTCGGATATGGGATAGGATGAATATTTCAGGGCTGCGTCGGCGAGCGCGAGATCCATCTCGAATGCAGGAAGCGAGTTGCCGTCAAGTTGCAGCGGGCTACTTAACGCTCCGCTCAGGGATATGCGTCCGCGTGGATTGAGACTCTTCAGCATCGGCACGCTCTCCAGAAGTTTCCCCGGTACCATCTTCATTACTTCCTGAATGTTGAAGGGAAGCAGACGCAGTGAGAAGGAATCGAGACTCTTGCCTGAGAAGTCGGTATTTATGGCGGCTTGCAGTGGACCGACGCCTAAGTGCAGCCCACGTGTGGAGAATCGTGTCAGTTCGCGATTGGCCGATATTACTCCATTGACTGATACGGGAGTGTTACGAAGATAGCGGATGCCATCATATTCCAAGGATGCGGTTCCTGCAAACCCGATGCGGCAAGTGTGCTCGTCGGGCAGGAAGATACCAAGTTTATCGGCATTGAAATGAGCGTCGAGGGCATATTGCTGCAGCACGGCTCTTGCGCTCAAGCCTTTTTTGATGGTGAGCGACCCGAGACTGAAGGCCGGCATCTCTTTCTTTGGAGTAGCGGGCAGAATCAGATAATTGGCCACAGTGTCGGAAAGGGCCACGGCATTTATCGAAACGGAATCAATCGAGATATTGCCCACAGAGATCTTGGAGCGTAGAAGTGCAGGGAGATTGAAATCTCCTTGGATACCTGATGCATATGCAAGAAAGTCGGGATCCGAAGGCAGTTGCTGCCGCTCATTTTGAGGAAGATTCTTCAGCGCTCGGCTCACAATCCTTACCGAATCCACCTCAATCTTTATGTCGGGAAATGAGGACCAGAGGGAATATCTCACGTTGGATGCGCGTACGTCGGCATCAAGATATTCCGATGCCTCGCGGTTTATGAGATTGGTGAGCCGTTCTGGGGTAAGCCACACCATAAGCCCGCAGACGCTGATTATCGCAAGGACGATAATGAGTGCCAGAGATATTACGGCGATTCGGAAAATATGCCGTGCAATATGGTTGGAGCGGCTCATAATAAAAGATATAGCAGTGAAACCGATAGGGCTTCACTGCTATAACAAGGGTGCAATATATATTGTTTCTTATTTCTTGCGGGAGGGGCGTGTCTTTTTGGGCGCGGCGTCCTGGGCTTTCATCAGTTCGGTCACCTCCTCGGCGGTGAGGGATTCGGGGTCAGTGCCCTTGGGAATCTTATAGTTCACAGCCTTTTTAGCGCCATCTTTGAGATAGGCCACATAGGGGCCGAATCTTCCGCGAAGCACTCTCACGCCGGGTAGTTCCGGGAAGGTCTTGATTTCGGCATTGGCAGCCTTCTCGCGCTTGGCCTGGATGAGTTCCACGGCCTGCTGCAAGGTGATGGTGTGGGGGTCAAGGTCCTTGGGGATGGACACGAACTCGCGCGCAATCTGCACATAGGGCCCGAAGCGTCCGATGGCGGCCTTCACATCCTGCTCCTCGAATTTACCGAGCACACGGGGCAATTCAAAGAGTTTGAGGGCCTCCTCGAGGGTTATGGTAGATATTGACTGGTTTTCGGAGAGGGATGCAAATTTGGGTTTCTCCTCATCGGAAGCCTCGCCAATCTGCACCACAGGGCCGAAGCGGCCGATCTTCACAGAAACGCGTCGTCCCGACTCCGGGTCGGTGCCGAGCACACGCTCGCCCACCTTGTGCTCCAGACGCATTGAATCGGCTGCGTCTATCAGGGGATGGAAGTCGTCGTAGAAACTCTTCATCTCATTCTGCCAGGGAAATTCTCCTTCGGCAATCTCGTCGAATTTCTGCTCGATGCGTGCGGTGAAATTATAGTCGAGGATGGAGGGAAAATATTGGGTAAGGAACTCATTGACCACAAGACCCGTGTCGGTGGGCACAAGGCGCCCGCGGTCGGAGCCTGCTTTCTCGGTGAGGGTCTTCTGGGAGATTGTCCCGGAAGAGAGTGTGATCACGTTGTAATCCCTTGGTGCGCCCTCCTTCTCGCCGTGGCGGATATAGCCGCGGGCCTGGATTGTGGAGATGGTGGGGGCATAGGTAGAGGGTCGGCCGATGCCGAGATCTTCAAGTTTCTTCACGAGTGAGGCCTCATTGTAGCGGGCCGGCGCCTGGGTGAAGCGCTCCGTGGCTGTGAACGGGCCGGGAATAAGGCCCTCGCCTACGGTAAGGGCAGGGAGAAGTGTGGTGTCGCTATCGGTATTGGCCTCTGCGTCGGGATTGTCGTAGACCTTCATGAAACCCTCGAATTTCACGGTCTCACCCTGGGCGCGTAATGCGTCGGGGATGTCTGAAGTGGCATTCTTGAGGCGGATGTCGGCTGTGGTCTTCTCGAGGCGCGCATCGGCCATCTGTGATGCCACGGCGCGACGCCAGATAAGACGATAGAGTTTCTGCTCCTGCTGGTCACCGTCGATTTCTGTGTTGGACACATATGTCGGACGTATTGCCTCGTGAGCCTCCTGCGCACCTTTGGAATGGGTGTGATAGCGGCGCACCTTCAGATAGTCTTCCCCATAGGAGGAGGTTATCACGCGTGAGATATCATTGAGCGCCAATGAGGAAAGATTCGTGGAGTCGGTTCGCATATAGGTGATCAGACCGGCTTCATAGAGTTTCTGGGCCACACGCATCGTGCTATTGACCGAGAAACCGAGTTTTCTGGCGGCTTCCTGCTGCAGGGTGGAGGTGGTGAAGGGGGGCGCGGGCTTGCGCGTGATCGGCTTCACCTGAATATCCGACACTGTGAAATCGGCCCCTGAGCAAGTGGAGAGGAATTCGCGGGCTGCCTTCTCAGAATCGAACCGTTTCGAGGCCTCTGCGCGTATCTGCTGGCCGTCGGTGGTGGTAAACAGCGCTGTCACGCGATAGAAGGATGTTGATTTGAAATCCTCAATCTCCTTTTCGCGCTCGCAGATGAGGCGCACTGCCACACTCTGCACACGTCCGGCAGAGAGCGACGGCTTGATCTTCTTCCAGAGCACGGGTGAAAGTTCGAAGCCCACGATGCGGTCGAGCACGCGGCGTGCCTGCTGTGCGTTTACGCGGTTGAGGTCGATGTGGCGCGGGTTCTCTATCGCCTTCAGAATGGCCGGCTTCGTGATTTCGTGAAACACGATGCGCCGCGTGGAGGTCGGGTCAAGTCCCAATACATCCGCGAGGTGCCAGGCAATGGCCTCTCCCTCGCGGTCCTCATCGGAAGCCAGCCACACTGTGTCGGCAGCCTTTGCAGCACTGCGCAATTTCTTTACTAACTCCTTCTTGTCATCCGGAATTTCATATATAGGCGAGAAATTATCATCCACTTCCACTGAGAGCCCGTGCTTCTTCAGGTCGCGGATATGACCGAAACTGGACATCACCTTGAAGTCCGGTCCGAGAAATTTTTCTATCGTCTTTGCTTTGGCGGGAGACTCGACAATTACGAGATTTTTCATATTAAGCGCTAAGGAGTAAGAGCTGATTTATAGCCACTGATATATATTCCTGATACTATATTAATGAGTAGCTGAGGAGGAATAATCGGCAAAATTAATAAAAAAAATGCGGGAAACGTTGTATTCCCCGCATAAAAAATTCTTATAAATAAGACTCTATCCCATAAAGAAATGATAACGGTCGTTTAAATCTGAGCATTTATGCACACGGTCGCTGAGCCTGTTTCTGCAGTTCTTGATGGGGAGATTAAGACCCCATCCTACAAAAAATGTTAACGCAGGGGTCGCAGATGAGGTGCAGCTGCGAGACAGGCGTA